>JAHBZF010000071.1 GCA_019635575.1 Pseudolabrys sp.
CCGCTTCGTCATCGGCTCGCACCGCAAGCTGCGCCGCAAGGACATCCGCGAGGCCGGCCTGCAGGAAATTCCCGGTATCGGGCCCTCGCGCAAGCGCGCCCTGCTGCATCATTTCGGCACGCTGAAGGAGATCGAGCGCGCCTCGGTGGCCGATCTCGGCAAGGTTCCGGGCGTCAGCGCCGAAAGCGCGCGCAAGATTTTCGATTTCTTCCATCCGAACGGTAGCACTTGAGGGCGTCTGCCGCCGCCCGGCGCACCCCTGAAGCCGGCAGGTCCGAATTGCGTCGCGCGGGCTGTTGACGGCGGCGTTTTCGCAGTATTGGTAGCCGCATGGTGACACTCGCCACACGCAAACCGGCCAAGGGCACGCTGTCGCTGCCCAACATTCTGACGTACTCCCGGATCGTCGCCATTCCGGCGGTGATCGGCTGCATGTACGCGGAATCCATCCTCGACGGGCCGGTGTGGCTGCGCTGGGTGGCCCTGTTCATCTTCATCGCGGCGGGCGTCACCGATTTCCTCGACGGCTATTACGCGCGGATGTGGGGCCAGCAGTCGGCGCTGGGCCGCATGCTCGACCCGATCGCCGACAAGCTTCTGGTGGCGTCCTGCCTGTTGATGCTGGCGGCGGACGGCACGATCAAGGGCTGGTCGCTGTGGGCGGCGATCATCATCCTGTGCCGCGAAATCCTGGTCTCGGGCCTGCGCGAATACCTCGCCGCCATCCGCGTCAGCGTGCCGGTATCGCGGCTCGCCAAGTGGAAGACCACGATCCAGCTCGTCGCCATCGGCTTCCTGATCGCGGGCGAAGCGGGCGAGGTGATCCTGCCGCCGACCATCCTGATCGGCATCATCCTGTTGTGGATTTCGGCGCTGTTCACCATCTACACCGGATGGGATTACCTGCGCGCGGGAATCCATCACCTCACCGAGGAAGAACTGTGAAGGTTCTCTATTTCGCCTGGGTGCGCGAGCGTGTCGGCAAGGCCGAGGAGATCGTCGAGCCGCCGGCCGGCGTGCGCACGGTGGCGGAACTGATGCAGTGGCTTGCCGCGCGCGGCGAGGAATACGCCAGCGCTTTCGCGTCGCCGCGCACCATCCGCGCCGCCATCGACCGGACCCATGTGAAGCCCGACACCGCCATCGCCGGCGCGCGGGAGATCGCTTTCTTCCCGCCGATGACCGGCGGCTAGCGCGCAAAACCGGAAAAATATGATGGCGATGCCCGTCACCATCCGCGTCCAGCCGGACGATTTCGACATCGCCGCCGAAATCGCCGCGCTGACCCGCGGCCGCGCCGACATCGGCGCGGTGGTGAGCTTCACCGGCATCTGCCGGGGTGGCAGCGGCGACGAGGCGATCGCCGCGATGACGCTGGAGCACTATCCCGGCATGGTGGAAGCCGAGATCGCCCGCCATGTGGAGGAAGCGTGCGCGCGCTGGCCGCTGCAGGGCGTGACCGTGATCCACCGTTACGGCCGCGTGGTGCCGGGCGACAACATCGTGCTGGTGCTTGCCGCCTCCGTCCACCGCGAGGCGGCCTTTCAGGCGGCGGAGTTCCTGATGGACTATCTCAAGACGCAGGCGCCGTTCTGGAAATCCGAGGAGCGCGCCGACGGTCGCAGCTGGGTCGAGGCCCAGGCCCACGACGACGACGCAACCGCGCGCTGGACCCGGTGATGGCGAAGAAAGCGAAGACGGCCGCGAAGCGCGGCGCAAAGGCACGGACGGCGGCGAAACCGAAGGCGCGCGCGCCGAAGCTCGCGGTCGCGCCGGACGAGCTGCGCTCGTTGCGCGATCTCGTGCGCTACGCGGTGAGCCGCTGCAACGCCGCCCGCGTCGTGTTCGCCCACGGCACCACCGATCCGGTGGCCGAAGCCGCCTTCCTCGTGTGCGAGGCGCTGCACCTGCATCCCGCCCAGTTCGATCTGTTCGCCGACGCGCGCGTCACCGCGGCCGAGGCGAAGGCCGTGCTGGCGCTGATCGAGCGGCGCGTTACGACGCGCAAGCCCGCGGCCTATCTGGTCAACAAGGTCTACATGCGCGGCCTGCCGTTCTATGTGGACGAGCGGGTGATCGTGCCGCGTTCCTTCATCGGCGAACTGCTGGACTCGCATTTCGGCGGCGGCGACGAGGGCACGTCGCTGATCGAAGATCCATTGTCAGTGACGCGCGTGCTCGACCTGTGCACCGGCTCGGGCTGTCTTGCGATCCTCGCGGCGCTGCATTTCCCCAATGCAATGGTCGATGCGGTGGACATTTCGCGGGATGCGCTGGCGGTCGCCGCGCGCAACGTCGCCGACCATGGCCTCGAGGACAGGGTGACGCTCTATCAGGGCGACCTGTTCGACGCGGTGGGGGAGGCGCGCTACGACCTCATCATCACCAACCCGCCCTATGTGGATGCGTCCGGCATGGCGAGCCTGCCGCGGGAATGCCTGCACGAGCCGCGTCTAGCTTTCGACGGCGGCGTCGACGGGCTCGATATCGTGCGCCGGATTCTGGACGAGGCCGGCGACCATCTCGTGCCGGGCGGCGGGCTGTTGTGCGAGATCGGCCGTGGTCGCGCCGCGCTCGAGGACGCCTGTCCGGAGCTGCCGCTGCTCTGGCTCGACACCGAGGAGTCCGAGGGCGAGGTGTTTTGGCTGCCCGCCGGGATGCTGGTCTGATCGCCCGCCATCATCAAAAAGCCGCGCGATGATGGTGCAAGCGCGGCCCGTCGCCGTATACCCTCCGTCCCGTTGCCGATCGTCATGCTGTTCGACCCCCGCCACGATACGCGCTTGCGCGCAGCCTGGCTCGGCGAGTTCCGGGCGACGCTGGCGCTTGCCTGGCCGCTGGTCTTCACCAATCTCGCGCAGATCGCGCTGACCACCACCGACATGATCGTGATCGGCCGGCTGGGATCGTCGGCGCTCGCGGCGGCGACGCTCGGCGTCAATCTCTATTTCGGGATCCACATCTTCGCGATCGGCATCGTCACCGCCACCGCGCCGATGATGGCGGAGGCGTTCGGCCGCAAGCGCCACGCGGTGCGCGACGTGCGCCGCACCTTCCGGCAGGGGTTGTGGACGGCGCTCATCATCTCGCTCCCGAGCTGGCTCGTGCTCTGGCATGCGGAGGCGATCCTGCTCGCGTTCGGGCAGGAGCCGCAGCTCGCCGCCGGCGCGCAGGTCTTCGTCCGCCATCTGCAATGGGGTTTTCTGCCGTTCCTCGGCTTCGTCGTGCTGCGCTCCTTCGTCGCCGCGCTGGAGCGGCCGCTGTGGGCGCTGGCGGTGACCGCCGTGGCGATCCTGTTCAACGCCGCGGCGAACTGGGTTCTGGTGTTCGGCCATCTCGGCCTGCCCGCGCTCGGCCTCAAGGGCTCGGGAATCGCGACCGCGCTCTCCAACACCTTCCTGTTCTGCGGGCTGGCGCTGGCGGTGACGCTGAACCGCAAGCTGCGCCGCTTCCACCTGTTCGGGCGCTGGTGGCGGCCGGACTGGCCGCGCCTTGCGGCGCTGTGGCGGCTCGGCCTGCCGATCGGCGTCACCATCGGCTTCGAGATCACGGTGTTCAACGCTGCGGTGTTCCTGATGGGGCAGTTCGGCGCGGCGGCGATCGCGGCGCATTCCATCGCCATCCAGATCGCCTCGGCGTCCTTCATGGTGCCGCTCGGGATCGGGCAGGCGGCGACGGTGCGGGTCGGCCGTGCCCACGGCGCCTGCGACGCCAATGGCATCGCGCGCGCGGGCTGGACCGCCTTCGCGCTCGCCATGGCGTTCATGAGCACCATGAGCGTGGTGATGATGACGGTGCCGAACGTGCTGATCGGCGCCTTCATCGACATCGCCGATCCCGCCAACCGCGTGGTGGCGCAGACCGCAGCGACCTTCCTGTTCTGCGCGGCGGTGTTCCAGATCGCCGACGGCGCGCAGACGGTGGGCGCGGGCATGCTGCGCGGTCTGCAGGACACCCGCGTGCCGATGATCTATGCCGGGCTCGGCTATTGGGGCGTCGGGATGCCCATGAGCCTGTTCTTCGGCTTCCGGATGGGGCTGGAGGGGCTCGGCATCTGGATCGGCCTCGCCACCGGGCTTGCGGTGGTGGCCTGCGTCATGATGGCGCGCTGGATCCGGCGCGACCGGCTCGGGCTCGTGCCGGCCCGAAGCTGAGCGGCACGAGCGCTAGCTTACAGGACCTTTCGGATCCAGTTGTGCGCATCGGCCGCGCGGCCGTACTGGATGTCCACCAGCTTCTTGCGCAGCCCCATCGCGACCGGGCCGGCGGCGCCGCCGCTGATGGTGAAATCGCCGCTCGCGGAACGCACCTTGCCGATCGGCGAGATGACGGCGGCGGTGCCGCAGGCGAAGGCTTCCTTCAGCCTGCCGCTGGCGGCATCGGCGCGCCACTGGTCGATGGTGTAGGGCTCCTCGCGCACGACCGCGCCGGTCTCCTTCGCCAGCGTGATGACCGAATCCCGCGTGATGCCGGGCAGGATGGTGCCGAGCGGCGGCGTCGAGAGCGAGCCGTCCTCGAACACGAAGAACACGTTCATGCCGCCGAGCTCCTCGACGTAGCGGCGCTCCACCGCGTCGAGGAACACCACCTGGTCGCAGCCGTGCTCGATGGCCTCGGCCTGGGCGCGCAGGCTGGCGGCGTAGTTGCCGCCGCACTTGACGGCGCCGGTGCCGCCGACCGCGGCGCGCGTGTAGGTCTCCGACACCCAGATCGACACCGGCGCGGGACCGCCCTTGAAATAGGAGCCGACCGGCGAGGCGATGACGGCGAAGATGTATTCCGCCGACGGCTTCACGCCGAGGAAGATCTCGTTTGCGATCATGAAGGGCCGCAGATAGAGGCTGCCGTCGCCGCCGGGAATCCAGGCGCGGTCGATGCGCACGATCTGCTCGATCGCCTCGATGAAGACCGGCTCGGGCAGCGGCGCCATGGCCATGCGCTCGGCCGAGCTGCGGAAGCGCCGCGCATTGGCGTCGGGGCGGAACAGGTTCACGCCGCCGTCGTCGCGCCTGTAGGCCTTGAGGCCCTCGAAAATCTCCTGGGCGTAGTGCAGCACGGCCGTCGCCGGATCGAGCGTGAAGCTCGCGCGGGATTCGACGCGTGCGTCGTGCCAGCCCTTCGCCTGACTGTAGCGGACCACGGCCATGTGATCGGTGAAGATCCGGCCGAAGCCGAGGTCGGCGAGCTTGGCCGTGCGCTCCTGGTCGGGCGTCGGATTCGCCGCGGGCCGGATCTCGAAATTCGGCAGGATCGCGCCGTCGATCTTATCGAACGAAACTCCCATGGGTGTTCTCCCCGGCTTTGTTGTCAGTCCACGCGGCGGCGGGCTGGTCGGTTGAAGTCTGCTTCCCGGCCCGCCGGCCCGAGGGCCGGTTTCCGCTTTGGCGGAAGGCGCGAAGTCCAGTATGTTTGCCGAAACGACGCTCGACAATCGCACGATGAACGAATTGCGGCTTGGCCATCGGTCAATGCACGCTGGCGTGCGAACCGAAAGGCCAAGGTCAATGGACGAAACGAACTAATATTTCGCCATTGTCGCTATTTTCGTAACATTGAGACCGAACTACGTCAATATGGCTGACATAAAATCTTTGAGGATGGAGGCCCCTCCTGTCAGCGCCGCCGACGGCTCCGGGCCGTTGCCGGAGGGCGGCCCGCTGCGCTGGGACATCATCGAGCTGTTGTTTTTCGCCTACCGCGACTTCGTCGGCGATGCCGACCACGTGCTCGAGGAGTTCGGCTTCGGCCGCGCCCACCACCGCGTGGTGCATTTCGTCACCCGCTATCCGGGCCTCAAGGTGGCGGACCTGCTGGACGTCCTGCGCATCACCAAGCAGTCGCTCGGCCGCGTCCTCAAGCAACTCCTCGACGAAGGCTACATCGTGCAGAAGGCCGGCGACAGCGACCGCCGGCAGCGCCTGCTGTTCGCCACGCCCAAGGGCGAGGCGCTGGTGGCGAAGCTCGCCGGCCTGCAGACCGCCCGCATCACCCGCGCGCTGGAAGGCCTCGGGCCCGCCGGCGCGGACGGCGTGCGCCAGTTTCTGCGCGGCATGATCGATCACGACGATCCCGACAAGGTGCTGGAGGTGATCCTCAGAAGCGGTCACAAGCCGGCCAGGGACGTCCGGTGAGCGGGGCTGCGACATCGGCGCGCGCGCGGGTCGAGCCCGCCGACGACGCGCCGCATCTGCTGCTGGTCGACGACGATCGCCGCATCCGCGATCTGCTGTCGCGCTTCCTGGTCAGCGAAGGCTACCGCGTCACCACCGCCAGGAGCGCGGCCGACGCCCGCGCCAAGCTCAACGGACTGCATTTCGACCTCCTGATTCTCGACGTGATGATGCCCGGCGAGACCGGCTTCGAGCTTGCGCGCTCGATCCGCGCCTCCTCGGCGGTGCCGATCGTGATGCTCACCGCGCGTCACGAGGCCGAGAGCCGCATCGAGGGTTTGCAGATCGGCGCCGACGACTATGTCGCCAAGCCCTTCGAGCCGCGCGAACTGGTGTTGCGCATCGCCAACATCCTCAAACGCACGGCGCCGGCCGCGGCGCCCGCCATCGAGTCGGTGGCGTTCGGCCCTTACGTCTATCATCTCGAGCGCGGCGAGCTGCGCGAGGGCGAGCGGGTCATCCATCTCACCGACCGCGAGCGCGACATGCTGCGCATTCTCGCCGCGTCGCCCGGCGAGACGGTGCCGCGCGGCGCGCTGACCGGCGGCGACGGCAGCGTCAACGAGCGCGCGGTGGACGTCCAGATCAACCGGCTGCGGCGCAAGATCGAGCGCGATCCGGCCAAGCCGCTGTTCCTGCAGGCGGTGCGCGGCGTCGGATACCGCCTCGTGGCGTCGCCGTGACGGCGCCCGCGCGACACCCGCCGCCATGAGCACGCTCGACACCGGCCTCACCCTGATCCGCACGGCGACGGACCGCGTCTTCCGCGCCGGCGGCTGGCTGGGGCGCTGGTTCAAGGACCTGATGCCGAAGGGCCTCTACGCCCGCGCGCTGCTCATCATCATCGTGCCGATGGTGATCCTGCAGTCGGTGGTCGCCTTCGTGTTCATGGAGCGGCACTGGAACACGGTGACGCGGCGCCTGTCGCAGGCGGTGGTGCAGGACATCGCCACGCTGATCGACGTCTACCGCACCTACCCGCAGGACAAGGACCGCACCCAGTTGCGCAAGATCGCGCAGCAGCGGCTCGGGCTGGTGGTGGACTTCCTGCCGGTCAACGACATGCCGCCGCCGGGGCCGAAGCCGTTCTTCTCGCTGCTCGACCAGACGCTGTCGGTGCAGCTTTCGCGCCAGATCGGCCGGCCGTTCTGGATCGACACCGTGGGGCGCTCGTCGCTGGTGGAAATCCGCATCAAGCTCGACGATACGGTGATGCGCGTGTTCGCGCAACGCAGCGCGGCCTATGCCTCCAACTCCGAGATCTTCATCTTCTGGATGCTCGGCACGTCCTCGATCCTGCTGATCGTCGCGGTGCTGTTCCTGCGCAACCAGATCAAGCCGATCCTCCGGCTCGCGGACGCGGCCGAGAGCTTCGGCAAGGGCCGCGAGGTGCCGGACTTTCGCCCGCGCGGCGCGCGCGAGGTCCGCCGCGCGGCGCACGCCTTCCTCGAGATGAAGACGCGCGTCGAGCGCTCGATCGAGCAGCGCACCGCGATGCTGGCCGGCGTCAGCCACGATCTGCGCACCATCCTGACCCGCTTCAAGCTGGAGCTGGCGCTGATCGGCGACGGCCCCGAGGTCGAGGGCATGCGCAAGGACGTCGACGAGATGAGCGCGATGCTGGAGGCCTATCTCGCTTTCGCGCGCGGCGACAGCGGCGAGCAGGCGCAGCCGACCGACATGGAACAGGCGCTGGAGGAACTGCGCGGCGACGCCGAGCGCCACGGCCACGCCGCGACCGTCACCTTCCACGGCCTGCCGGTGGTGACGGTGAAGCCGGCCGCGTTCAAGCGCTGCCTCGCCAATCTGGTGTCGAACGCCGCGCGCTATGCCGGCACCATCGCCATCACCGGCCACCGCGACCACCGCTATCTCACCGTGACGGTGGACGACGACGGCCCCGGCATCCCGCCAAACATGCGCGAGGAGGTGTTCAAGCCGTTCCTGCGCCTCGACGACGCGCGCAATCAGGACGAGGGCGGCACCGGCCTCGGTCTCGCGATCGCCCGCGACATCGCGCGCTCGCACGGCGGCGACATCACGCTGGGCGAGAGTCCGCTGGGCGGCCTGCGCGCCACGGTGCGGGTGCCGGTGTAGCTCTTTCTTCCCTCTCCCCCTGTGGGAGAGGGTGCCCGAGTGAAACGAGGGCGGGTGAGGGGTCCATTCGCCAAAACAAGATACCTCTCACCCGGTTCAGTTTCGCTTCGCTCAACTTCGCCACCCTCTCCCACCATAAGGGCGTTCACGCCCGTCTTCGACGGGCTATGGGGAGAGGGAAAAGCGCTACTTCGCCAGCTCCCTCGACCGCTTCGTCGCAGCCGCTACCGCCCGCTCCAGCAGCGGCCCGAAGCCGCCGTCGCCCATCAGCACTGCGAGCGCGGCCGCGGTGGTGCCGCCGGGCGAGGTGACGTTCTGGCGCAGGGTGGCGCTGTCGAGATCGGAGCGGCGCAGCAGTTCGCCCGCGCCCGACACGGTCTCGCGCGCCAGCCGTGTCGCAAGCCGCGCCGGCAGCCCGGCCGCGACGCCGGCGCGCGCCAGTTCCTCGGCGAGCAGGAACACGTAGGCCGGTCCGGAGCCGGACACCGCGGTCACGGCGTCCATCAGGGCCTCGTCATCGACCCACTCCACGCCGCCGGTGGCGCGCAGCAGCGCGTCGGTCAACGCACGCTGTGCGGCGGTGACGCCTGCGGCGGGGACCGCCACCGTGATGCCGCGCCCGATCGCGGCCGGCGTGTTCGGCATGGCGCGGATCACCTGTCCGCCGCACAGCTTCGTGATGGCGGCGATCGTGATGCCGGCCATGATCGACGCCACCAGCGTCGTCGGGCCGACCAGCGGCTTCAGTTGCGGCGCGGCCTCGGCGAACATCTGCGGCTTCACCGCGAGCACCAGCACCTCGGCGGTGCCGATCTCGGTCGCCGACGGATTGAGCCGCACGCCGCGCGCCGCGAAGCCGTGCATCTCCTCGGACGGATGCGGATCGATCACCGCCACGCGCGTCGCGTCGAGCCCGCCGGCGAGCCAGCCGGACAGCATCGCGCCGCCCATCTTGCCCGCGCCGGCGAGGACGAGGGTGCCGTTGAGGGATTTCAGCGCATCGGAAGAGGGTGTCATGGCGACGATCCTGCACGGTCGGGGTTGCAGATTTTATAGTAGTCGTCATGGCCGGGCTTGTCCCGGCCATCCACGATCTTGATCGATCGCCGTGAGGACGTGGATGCGCGGGTCATCCCCGATCAGGTCGGGGAAAGGCGCCCGCGCATGGTGAGGAGCGGGCAGAATGGGCGCAGCGATGCACGCCGGTGCGAGGGGTTACGCTTCGCCCTCGGTGTCGAACATCGCGGCGGTCATCGCCTCCGAGGCGGTCTTGCCGGCCCACACCACGAACTGCAGCGCCGGGTAGTAGCGCTCGCAGGCGTGCAGCGCGCCCTCCAGCATCAACTCGCATTGCGCGGGCGAGGCGCTGAGCCCGCCGGGCAGCAACAGCGCCTGCCGGTACATGATCGAGCCGGTGGCGGGCCACACGTCGAAATGGCCGATCCACAATTGCTCGTTGATCGCCGCCACCAGACGCTGCACCTCGCCGCGCCGCGCCTCGGGCACCTTCATGTCGAAGGCGCAGGCCAGATGCAGCGCGTCGATCTCGTCCATCCAGGTGAAGGAGAGCTGATAGTCGGTCCACTGGCCGCGCGAGAGGATGGTGACTTCGTCCTCGGCCGAGCGCTCGAACGACCAGTTGTTGGAGGCGGCGATCTCCTCGACCACCGCGAGCGGGCTGTTCCGCGAATCCGTCGTGATGTCCAGATGGGACATGCTGTCGTCATCCTGTTCTGAGGGTGGATGCAAACGCTGAACGAAACGCGAAAACGTAAGCGGCGACCATCGCCGCCGGCCGTCCTTTACGAGCTTGGCGATCCTGCCGCGCGCCGCAAGGGCAACCCTGTGCGGGAATTGATCGGTGATTTGCGCCATGTGCGCAACGGGGGGTGGAGTCCGTCCACAGCGAAACGGCGCAGAACTTTGATTCCGTGGACGCTTCGCAAGAACAAAACGGAATCAGATGCGCGTCGCGCGAGTCCCGCATGCGCGATTGCGCGCGATGCGAGTCCGGAGCCGTGCCGTGACGGACGTGAGCGGCTTGCGACGGACGGGATCAGTCGAACAGGCTCGACACCGATTCTTCGGAAGCCGTTCGGCTGATGGCCTCGCCGATCAGCCCCGAGATCGGCAGCGTGCGGATGTTGGCGGCCGCGCGCACCGCGTCGGTGGGCAGGATGGAATCGGTGATGACCATTTCCTTCAGTTGCGAAGAGGCGATACGTGCCACCGCGCCACCGGAGAGAACCCCGTGCGTGCAGTAGGCATAAACGTCGCGGGCGCCATGAGCGAGCAACGCTTCGGCGGCGTTGCAGAGCGTGCCGCCGGAATCGACGATGTCATCCACCAGGATGCAGGTGCGCCCCTCGACATTACCGATGATGTTCATGACTTCGGATTCGCCCGGCCGTTCGCGGCGCTTGTCGACGATGGCGAGCGGGGCATCAATGCGCTTGGCCAGCGCGCGGGCGCGCACGACGCCGCCGACGTCCGGCGAGATGACCATGAGATTGCCGAGTTCGAGCCGTTCCTTGATGTCGCGCACCATGACCGGCGCGGCAAAGAGGTTGTCGGTCGGAATGTCGAAGAAGCCCTGGATCTGGCCAGCGTGCAGGTCGACAGTCAGGATGCGGTCTGCGCCGGCATGGGTGATCATGTTGGCGACGAGCTTGGCCGAAATCGGCGTGCGGCCAGCCGCGCGGCGATCCTGCCGGGCGTAGCCGAAATAGGGCAGCACCGCCGTTATGCGGCGTGCGGAGGAGCGGCGCAGCGCGTCGGTGAGGATGAGCAGTTCCATCAGGTGGTCGTTCGCGGGGAACGAGGTCGATTGCAGGACGAAGACATCCTGGCCGCGTACGTTCTCCTCGATCTCGACGAAGATCTCCATGTCGGCGAAGCGCCGCACGGTGGCTTTCGTCATCGGCGTTTCGAGATAGGAGGCGATGGTTTCGGCGAGCGCGCGGTTCGAGTTGCCGGCGACGAGCTTGATAGTTCCGTTATTTCTGCTCTGCCGACCGGACATGCACGCCACCCGTCACATGTGAGGATCATGCTCTAGCGGGCAGGGGCAACCCTGTAAATACGGGGGGATTCGCCATCCCCGCTCAATCGCCGAGCGCAATCGCCGCAATCTGGCGGCCGTAATCCGGCTCATTCCGATGCGTGGTACGCCGGTAGGAGAAGAAGCGCTGCTCGTCCGCATAGGTGTCGAGGCCGAGGTCATCGATCCGGCCGACGCCCGCGCGCTCCAGCCGCAGCCAGATCAGTCCGGCGAGATCGAACAAGGCGTGGCCCGCCTTTGCGGAAGGCAAAAAGAATCGCCCATAGGTTGGATCGGCCGCCTCGAAGCGGGCGACGAATTCCGGCCCGACCTCATAGCTTTGTTGCCGGATCAGCGGGCCGATCGCGGCGACGATGTTCTCGCGCTTTGCGCCGAGTTCTTCCATCTTCGCGACGGTTGCTTCCGCGATGCCGCCGAGCGCGCCCTTCCAGCCCGCATGCGCAGCCGCGACGATCCGCGCCGCTGTCAGCAAACAGCAGCGGTCCGCAATCCGCAGCGGCGGCACCCACCGCGAGCGCGGGCGTGCGTGTGACGATTCCGTCGGCGCGCGCGGCATCCTCGCGACTCCAGGCTTTGCCTGCGACCACGACATCGGCGGAATGGATCTGGTAGCAGGTGAGAAGATGTTCCGCGCCGAGTGCGCCCGCCATGCGGCGGCGATTTTCCTGCACGTTCATTTGATCGTCGCGCGAGCCGATGCCGCCGTTCAGCGACGCATAGATACCGGTCGATACGCCGCCTTCGCGCGTAAAGAAGGCGTGACGGATGCCGGGGAGTTTCGCGAGCGCTGCGATTCAACTTTCATAGCCTGACTCATGTCCTGGATGCTCCGCCGCTGACCCTGGCGCCGTCAAATCCCGGAAGTGCGGCGAGGGCGCGATGCGCAAAGGCGAGCGCCTTGAAGAGTTCGCCCATGCCGGGCGCGGGTCCGGTCAGGCGCGTCAGCGCCGTGCCGATTTCGTCTCTCATGGCCGGGGTCGCGTGGCGTTGCAGGATTTCGGTCCGTGCCTCGATGCCGAGTTCGCAGAGAAACTTGCGCTGCGAGACCGGGCCGAAGGCGCGCACGGCGCCGGTCGCAAGTTTCGTCAACGCCTCGAAATCCACCTGCGAGGTCAGGTCCGCTTCGCCGGGACTCTCGAGCGGTTCGGCATAGTCGTGCCCTTGCACGGCTTGCAGGGTGTCGCCGAAGCCGGATTCGGCGTGACCGTAATCGACGAAAAGCGCGGCACCGCCATGGGCCGCGATGCGCGCGAGCATCGGCGCGAGGGGCGCGAGTTTGCGGCGCTCGAAGATCGCGCCATCGGGAGCCGGCGTCAGCCGCTCGGGAAGCTCGCGCTCGAAATTCAGGAGCGGTGCGGGATCGAGGCCGAAGGCGAAGCCGCCGTCCGCACCCAGGCCGATCTTTCGCTCGTGCCAGCGGCCGGCCTTCTTCTCGAACTGATCGACGGGGAGTGCGTCGATAAATTCGTTGCCGATGACGATGAGCGGCGCGTCGTCGGGCAGCGTGCTCACTTCGCCGTGCCATGCGATCGAAGGCACGACGCCGTGCAGCGCTTCGCGCTGGCGCTCCTGCAAGAGCGGGCTCGTCTCGACGAGATGCAATTCGATCGCGTCGAGAAAGCCCGGCAGAACTTTCGCCGCGCGCAGCGCATCCTTCATCAGCGTGCCGCGCCCCGGTCCGGCTTCGACGAGGGCCACGCGCGAGGGCGAGCCCATCCTCCGCCAGACTTCCGCGCACCAGATGCCGGCGAGTTCGCCGAACATCTGCGAGATTTCCGGCGCGGTGGTGAAGTCGCCGCCCGCGCCGAAGGGATCGCGCGTGACGTAGTAGCCGTATTCGGGATGGGCGAGGCAAAGCGCCATGTAGCGCGAGACGGAAAGCGGTCCCTGGGTTTCGATCAAAGCGCGGATTTCGCGCTCAAGCGGGTTCATTCTTCTGCTTTTCCGGCGCCTTGAACTTCGCAGCACCGCGCTTCCAAGCGATCCAGATCGCGCCCAAGCCGACGATCAGCATCGGGATCGACAACAGCATGCCCATCGTGAGCCCGCCGGCGAGATAGCCGATCTGCACGTCCGGCTCGCGGAAAAATTCCGAGACGATGCGCGCGACGCCGTAGCCGACCACGAACACGCCGCCGATCATGCCCGGATATTTCAATGCGCCTCTGCGCCACATGAAAAGCAGGATCGCGAACAGCACGATGCCTTCGAGCGCGCCTTCATAAAGCTGACTCGGATGGCGCGGGTTCGGCCCGCCGTTCGGAAAGACGAAAGCCCAGGGCACGTCGGTGACGCGGCCCCACAATTCGCTGTTCACGAAATTGGCCATACGGCCGAGGAACAGGCCGATCGGCGTCACGATCGCGGCGACGTCGAGCATCGACAGCATCGGGATGCCGCGCGAGCGTGCGAACAGGAGCAGCGCAAGGATGGTGCCGAGAAAGCCGCCGTGGAACGACATGCCGCCGTGCCACAGCACGAAAATTTCGCTGGGTGTGCTGCGTAATACGCCGGGTTGTAGAACAGCACGTAGCCGGTGCGGCCGCCGAGCACGACGCCGAGCGCGGCCCAGACGATCACGTCGTCGATGTCCTCGGGAACCATGGGCGAGACGCCGCCCCAATAGGCCTTGGCAGCGGCGATCCTGCGGGCGAGCCACCAGGCCGCGATCAGCCCGCCGACATAGGCGAGCGCATACCAGCGGATCGAAAACGGGCCGACCGAAATCAGCACCGGGTCGATCATGGGGAAGGGGAGCGCGAGCAGCGACATTCTGCGCCCGGAATCCGCCCTCGTACCGCCGAAGTCAAGAAGCCGTCTTGCGGCAGACGAGCCGGATACCCATTGTAGGGGCGATGCCGCCTGTCGCGGCGCCCGAGACGCACCCCCGAAGGAGGGCACCATGACGCAGACCAGCAACCGTATTTTCGACGAGTTCGCCCGGCTCGCGAATGATGCCGCGGGGGTCGCGAGCGGCGTTCGCCGCGAGGTCGAAACCATGGTCCGCTCGCAGGCCGAGCGCATCCTGCGCGGCATGGACGTGGTGACGCGCGAAGAGCACGAGGCGGTCAAGGAAATGGCCGCGAAAGCCCGCGACGAGAACGAGAAGCTCGCGGCCCGGATCGCCGCGCTCGAGGAACTCCTGAAGACGGCGACGCCGGACGTCTGACGGTTCTCCACCGCTAATTGCGGGTACAACTGCCTGCGACTGTGGGAATTGCCCCGGCCGCCATTGAAGGCGAGGGCAAATTCGATTCTTCTGACCCCACTGATTTGCGATTCACTTTGGCGAATCAGCAGCTTGCGGCGGCAGACCACGACGGAAAGCCTTTCAGCCGCTCCGGCGCACCCCGCCGGAGAGCGGTGAAGGATTCTTTTGGGTCCGAAGCGGAAGAAAGGATGCGGAATGTCTCTGGCTGAATTCGATAGAGGTCCCGGCGGAAATCCCGTCGACCTGGTCGAGCGGCTGGCTGCGGTCAACGACTGGTCGTTCGAGCGCTCGAACGAGTCGGAGATCACGCTTTCCATCAAAGGGCGGCATACCAATTACAACGTCTCGTTCCAGTGGATGGACGAGCTGGAGGCGCTGCATACGGCCTGCGCCTTCGATCTCAAGGTGCCGGAAGCGCGGCGCGCGGAAATCTACAAGCTGCTCGCCATGGTCAACGAGCAGCTCTGGCTCGGCCATTTCGATCTCTGGTCGGAAGAAGGCCTCGTCATGTATCGCGACGGGCTGGTACTCTCCGGCGGAGCGGAGGCAAGCGGCCGGCAATGCGAAGCGCTACTCGAAAACGCCGTCAGTGCGGCGGAGCGTTACTACCCCGCGTTCCAGTTCGTGATCTGGGCGGGCAAGAACGCGCGCGAGGCGATGGACGCGACCCTGTTCGAGACTGCCGGCGAGGCGTGAGGCCATGAGCGCGCTTTCCGCGCTGCGCGGCTCGGTCATGCTCGCGGGCGCGGGCAAGATGGGCGGCGCGCTGCTCGAAGGCTGGCTGAAGGCGGGGCTTGCCCGCGTCCCAGGTCGCGGTGCGCGATCCCGGCCCGCCGCCGGAAATTCTTGCGCTGCTCTCCGCGAACAAGATTCCGCTCAATGAAAATCCGAAGGGCGAAGTGGCCGCGCTCATCCTCGCGGTGAAGCCGCAGGTCGCGCCGGAGGTGCTGCCCGCGCTTTCGCAATTCGCGGGCGCGGATACGGCCGTGATCTCGATCATGGCGGGGCGCACGATTTCGTTTCTCGAACAATCTTTTCCTGCCTCGGCGGTGGTTCGCACGATCCCGAATACGCCGGCTGCGATCGGCCGGGGCATTACGGTCGCGGTGCCGAATGCGCGCGCGGACGAGAAAGCGCGTGCGCTGACCGATGCGCTTCTTCGCTCGACCGGTCCGGTCGAATGGATCGAGGACGAAAATCTCATGGATGCCGCGACCGCCGTTTCCGGCTCCGGCCCGGCTTATGTGTTTCTGCTCGCCGAGACGTTGGCGCATGCGGGCGAGAAGGCGGGACTGTCGAAAGAGCTTGCCGCGAAACTGGCGCGCGAGACCGTCGCGGGTGCGGGCGAACTCCTTTACCGTTCCGAGCTTCCGGCGTCGAAGCTCCGCGAGAACGTCACTTCGCCGAACGGCACCACGGCGGCGGCACTTAAAATTTTAATGGGCGAGGCGGGCTTCGAGAAATTGCTCGAAGAGGCGGTCGCCGCTGCGACCAGGCGCGGCAAGGAACTGGCGGGATAGAACCCGTCACAGCCATCCGAGGATGGCGAACCAGCCGTAGTTGAGCGGCATCAGCACCAGGAAGGTGATCGCGCCGAGCAGGAGGCTCAGGCGCAGCGTCGCGGCAAGAGGAATTTTCCCCATGCCCATCGCCACCACGATCGGGGGCGCCTGATAGGGCAGCACCGGCGTCGCGAAGCCGATGACCTGGATCATCAAGACCGTGAGCAGCGGCAGGCCCGACGCCGTGGCGAAGGATTGCGCGAGCGGCGTGAACAGCGCGGGCACGCCATTGGCCGTCACCGCGAAATTGAGGAGCACGCCGATGCCGGTGATGGCGGCGAAGTTCTTGAAGGGCGCGGCCGGATCGAGCTGCGCGACCTGCAACAGGGCGTTTCCCATCACCGTGCCGAGCCCGCTCTGCCCGGCCAGCGCGGCGATGCCGAGGATCGCCGCGACATAGATGGCGTTGCGGTGGTTGACGTCCCGGCCGAATTCCTCGCCGGTGACGAAGCCGATTTTCGGAAGCAGGCACACGCATGCCGCCGCCAGTCCGACCCAGGCCGGCGCGATGCCGTGAAAGGAATCCGTGAGCCAGAGGCCGAGGGTCGCGAGCAACAGAACCGCGAGCCGCTTCTCCGGAGCCGTGAGCGGGCCCGTTCGCTCGATCCCGGCGGAAGCTTCCGGGCGATCCCCGAACAGGACGAGGATGCAGAGGGAAAGCGCGATCCCCTTGAGGATGCCGAGGACCGGCGCGTGCAGCAGGAGATAAGGCACGTAGGAAAGATGCAGGCCGTAGGTGGTTTCGATCGCGCCGGCCATGACGAGGTTCGGCACGTTGGCGGGAAGGATGGAGGCCGAGAGCTGGAAGGTGCCGAAGCCGACCGCGAGCGCGAGCCCGATGCGGCCCTTGCGTCCCTCGCCGAGCCCGGCGTGATCGGCCAGCGCCAGGATGATCGGCATCAAGAGCGCGATGCGGCCCATGTTCGAGGGCATGACGAAGGCGAGCGCATAGGTCAGGCCGACCGTGCCGAACACCATGCGGGGATAGGAATGGATGAGCCGCGCGGCGAGCAGCCGCGCCACCCGCGCGGCCAGCCCGGTCTTGGCGATGGCGATGCCGATGACATAGCCGCTGACCACGAGCCAGAAGGCGGCGGAGGCGAAACCGGAGAAGATCACCGCGGGCGGCGCGACCGCCAGGATCGTCGCGGCCGCGAAAAACAGGAGCGAGGTCAGATATTCAGGCAGCTTGCCGGTCGCCCACAGGCCGACCGTCGCGGCAATCAGCGCCGCGGCGAGGAGCATCTGCCCGTCCATTCTAACCCCCGATTGCCGTCGCGGTCGCGAATCTATCGGCAGAAGAAATTTACGAGAATCCCGAAACCTGCAACGCTCTCGTGCAAGGTTGCGGGGCTCGGGGATGGTTTGAGAAGGACCTCATGGTTCGAGACGCCGCGCCCAAGTCGGCCTTGGCCAACTTGGGCGTTTAACCGTGCCGAGCTCGGGCCCGAGATCGGTGGCCGCATCCTTCGAGACGCGATCCTCCGGATCGCTCCTCAGGATGAGGCTTGATTCCTCATGGGCGAGGAGGCTGCGGAGCAGCCGTCTCGAACCATGAAGGCCCCCCGACCGCTACGGTCTTTTCTCCGCCACAACGGTTGCCTAAGCTGAACCCTCTCGGATTTCCGGCGTTGTCCGCTCATGGAGGACTCCTCGAATGGCTGACGCACAGGCCCGCGAAAAAATCCTCGGCGCGTTTCTGACGCTGCTCGCCGAAAAGCGCTTCGAGCGCATCGAGCTTTCCGAAGTCGCGAAACTCGCCAACGTCACGCTCGCCGATCTGCGCGGCGAATTCGGCTCGACCTTCGATATGGTCGCGGCCTTCATGCGCGAGACCGACAAGAAGGTTCTTGCCGGCGACGAGCAACTGACGCTCGATCCGGAGATGCCGGAGCAATCCGCGCGCGACCGGCTGTTTGAGGTGCTGATGCGCCGCTTCGAGGCGCTCTCGCCCTATCGCGAGGCGATCCGTTCGCTCTACCGCTCGGCCCGCACCAACCCGCAACTCGCGATGGGCCTGAACAAGCTCGCGGTACGCTCGCAGCAGTGGATGCTGTCTTCGGCGGGCGTCGGCTCGTCCGGGCTGATCGGCGGCATGCGCGCGCAGGCGCTGGCTGGTTTCTTCGCGCGCGCGATGCAGACCTGGCTCGACGACGAGGACCCGGGTCTTGCGCGCACCATGGCCGCACTCGACCGCCAGCTTGCGAGCGCGGAACGGCTCGCGGGCTTTGCGCGCGAGATGTGCCGCTTCGTGCCGGGCTGCCGTCCGCGCCGCCGCTCGTCCTATCGCGACGAGGCGTTTCCGGAAGACCCGAACGCGCCGGTGCCAGTATAAATCCAACTCAAGGGGGCTGATCATGTCGGTGACAATCGAGGATTTTCAGAAGGTGGACGTGCGCGTCGGCACGATCGTCGAAGCGGCGCAT
>JAHBZF010000072.1 GCA_019635575.1 Pseudolabrys sp.
CGACAGCGTGGTCATGGTGATCCACGTGGTCGCGTCCGGCATCTTGGTGAAGATGGGGAGCACGTCGGTTTGCAGGTTGGCGCGGCTGAAGAGATCGAACGGGCCGCCGAACAGGTAGAAGGTGACGTAAGTGCCGACGATCAGGAAGGCGAGCAGCTTGATCAGCGACTCCGTCGCGATCGCGAGCACGAGGCCTTCCTGATGCTCGGTGGCGTCGATGTGGCGCGTGCCGAACAGGACCGCGAACAGCGCCATGGTCAGCGTGACGAGAATCGCGAGATCGCCGATGATCGGCAGGTCGTGGCCCGCGCTCGGCTGCGTCTGGCCGAGCATGGTAAGGAGCGAGGCGGAAACGGCTTTGAGCTGGAGCGCGATATAAGGCACCGCGCCGATGATCGCGACCAGCGTCACGATCGCGGCGACCGTCTGGTTCTTGCCGTA
This sequence comes from Pseudolabrys sp., assembly GCA_019635575.1. GTDB lineage: Bacteria > Pseudomonadota > Alphaproteobacteria > Rhizobiales > Xanthobacteraceae > Pseudolabrys. Next base: position 442 of record JAHBZF010000072.1, read on the forward strand.
GCGCGCGGCGATGAAGTCCGCGATCGAGGTGATGTTCTGCGACTTCGCGAGCCGGATGATCTTCAGGATCAGCGGATAGAACAGCCCGACCATCAGCACCGGGCCGAGGTAGATCGTAAGGAAGTCGAGCCCCTGCCGCGACGACAGGCCGACCGAGCCGAAGAAGGTCCACGAGGTGCAATAGACCGCGAGCGATAGCGGATAGATGAAGGTGCCGAGGCGGCCGCGCTGCAGATGCGTCAGCCGCTCGCCGTAGCTCGCGACCACGAACAGAAGCCCGATGTAGCCGAAGGCGGCCGCGATCACGCTCCAGTCATGCAGCATGGACCTGTTCCCTCCCGGGGCGGCGCCCCGGCGCCGACCTTACTCCGGCCGGCCGTTCCGCGCATCCGGCATGACGGGAGATCGAGGCCCGGCGGCGCCCGCGCTCCACAGTCGCAGCATTCCGCGGTCCCGGCAAGCAACGAGGAATCGGCCGCGTCGCGCGGCCGGACTCCATGGGGGGCGTTCAGGAAGAAGGATTATTCCGCCGCCATCGGCTTGGCGCGCAGCGGCAGGCCGAGCCGGCCCCACACCTGCACCATCGCCTCGGCGAGGTCGTCGATCAGCCCGTCGTCGTGATAGGGCGAGGGCGTGATGCGCAGCCGTTCGGTGCCTTTCGGCACGGTCGGATAGTTGATCGGCTGGATGTAGATGCCGTGCTCCTCGAGCAGGATGTCGGAAGCCAGCTTGCAGCGCTCGGGATCGCCCACCAGCATCGGCACGATGTGGGTGTCGCTCGGCATCACCGGCAGGCCGGCGGCGGTGAGGATCGCCTTGACGCGCGCCGCGCGGTCCTGGTGGCGCTCGCGCTCCCACTTCGAGGTCTTGAGATGGCGGATCGCCGCGGTCGCGGCCGAGCAGATCGCCGGCGGCAGCGCGGTGGTGAAGATAAAGCCGGGCGCGTAGGAGCGCACTGCGTCGACCAGAACGTTGCTGCCGGCGATATAGCCGCCGAGGCAGCCGAACGCCTTGGCCAGCGTGCCCTCCAGCACGTCGATCCGGTGCATGACGCCGTCGCGCTCGGCGACGCCGCCGCCGCGCGGGCCGTACATGCCGACCGCGTGAACCTCGTCCACATAGGTCATGGCGCCGTAGCGCTCGGCGAGATCGCAGATCTTCGCCAGCGGCGCGACATCGCCGTCCATCGAATAGAGGCTCTCGCACACGATCAGCGTCGGCCGGCCCGGATGCGCGCGCAGCAATTCCTCGAGATGGGCGACGTCGTTATGGCGGAAAACCAGGTAGGGCACGCCCGACTGCCGGATGCCTTCGATCATCGAATTGTGGTTCAGCGCGTCGGACAGGATCAGGCAGTCCGGGATCAGCTTCGCGATGGTGGCGATGCCGGTCTGGTTCGACACATAGCCCGAGGTGAACAGCAGCGCTGCTTCCTTGCGGTGCAGGTCGGCGAGCTCGCGCTCCAGCTCGACCAGCGGATGATGCGTGCCGGCGATATTGCGGGTGCCGCCGGCGCCGGTGCCCATGCGCGAGGCGGCTTCCACCATCGCGCCGATCACCTTCGGGTGCTGGCCCATGCCGAGATAGTCGTTGGAGCACCAGATCACGACGTCGCGCGGGCCTTCCGGGGAATGCCAGACCGCATGCGGAAACCGGCCGGCGAGGCGCTCGAGATCGGCGAACACCCGGTAGCGGCGCTCGTCATGCAGTTTGGTCAGCGCCTGCTCGAAAAAATCATTGTAGTTCATGATCTTGCTTCTCGGCCGGATTCCGTGACGGCTTTTTAGAAGGGTTCCATACGGTTTGTCGAGGCGCAATACCCCGATGACAGGCTTGTGACTTTGCGCCGGCGCAAAAAGTGCCGGGAAATCAGGTGTGACGGCCCAATTGCGTCTTTGGTCGCAGGAGCGGTTCCGGCTCGATCAGCCCCTGCATCGCCGCCAGCAGCAGGGTGCCGAGATGCAGTTGCAGCGCGAAAGTTCCGTCCGCGATCATCGCCGCGAGTTCATCGGCCGCGACGACACGGACCTCGATCCCGGCTTCCGCTTGCACCTTCGGATCGCGCGGTCCGGTCTCGACGAAGAACGACTGGATGCGGTTCGACAGCCGCGCGCTGCATGGCACGCGCGCGCCGAGCGGATGGATGCGCCGTGCCGGGAAGCCGGTTTCCTCCAGCAGTTCGCGGGCGCAGGCGGCCTGCGCATCCTCGCCTTGTTCGAGCATGCCGGCCGGCAGCTCCCATGTGTAACCTTCCACGGCGGGGCGATATTGCCGCACCAGCGGAAAGCCGCCGTCCGGCGTGCGCGCCAGGATCGCGATGTAATCGGTCTGCGCGATGGCGTGATAGGTCTGCGCCGCTTCGTCGGGGCGGAACGCGACGTCGCGCGCGACGATCTCCATCCACGGCGAGAGACGCGTCGTGCGGCGGGACAGGATGCGCGGATAATCGTCGCTCATGGATGAAGTCTCCACGACTAAATCATGATGTGATCAAATTGAATCAGGTTTTCTTGCGTTCGTCTCCGCGGAAGCGGGGACCCACTCTTAAAGAGTGGATTCCCGCTTTCGCGGGAATGAACGGGGAGAGAGCGTGCTCCAATCTAAATAATAAACTCCAAGCGCCGCGCTGGGATTACAGCAGCCGCGGCTCCGGCAGCGGCGAGATCAGTTTGCCACGATAGCCCTTGCTGCGCAGCTTCGGCGCCAGTTCGTCGGCGATGTGCCAGGAGAAGATGATCGCCGCTTCCGGCTGATCGTCGAACAGGCGCGCCTCGTCGACTACCGGGATGTCGGTGCCGGGCATGCATTTGCCGATCTTCAGTGAGCCCGGAATCTCGCAGACATAGTCGATCAACCCGGAATCGAGGCCGACATAATTGAACAGCGTCGAGGCGCGCGACGGCGCGCTGATGCCGACCACGCGCGCATTGCTCTCCTTGAGATCGCGCAACATGGCCAGCAGGCGCAGCTTGGTCATCATCACGTCGTGGCGGAAGCGTTCGAGCCGCTGCCGCATCGCCGCGCCGCGCGGCTCGGCCGCGAGCATTCGCGCGACGCTGTCCTGAACCTTTTGCGTGCCCTTGCGCGCCGCGTAGACGCGGATCGAGCCGCCATGCGACGGGATCGGCCGGGCGTGGAACACCTCCAGCCCGTGCATCTCCAGCAGATACTGGAGGCTCGCCAGCGAGTAGTAACGCAGGTGTTCGTGATAGATCGTGTCGTATTGCAGCGTGTCGAGCAGCGGCACGAGGTAGTGCGACTCGGAGATGAATGCGCCGTCCGGCGCCAGCATTTCGAGAATGCCCTCGACGATCGCGTGCACGTCCTCGATATGCGCGAAGCAGTTGGCGGCGGTGATCACCTTGGCTGCGCCGTGCTTGGCTTTCACCTCGCGCGCCGTCTCCTGCGAGAAATAGCGCTTGATGGTCGCGATGCCGCGGCTGTTGGCGATGTCACCCACATCGGTCGGCTCGATGCCGAGGATGCGGTGGCCACCCTTCTGGAAATTGGAAATCAGCGTGCCGTCGTTGGAGCCGATGTCGACGCAAAGATCGTCGGGTTTCAGGCCGAGCAGCGCCGAGGATTCACGATAGAGATCAGCGAAGTTGTCGCGCAGCAGCTTGGTGGTGCCGCTGGTGTAGGGATATTCCGGCGGGAAGATGATGACGGGATCGACCGCAAGCCCGAGTTGCACCAGCTCGCATTGGGTGCAGTGGAGCAGGTCGGTCGGAAACCACGGCTGCTGCCGCGGCACCGCGCCGATCGGCACCATCTGGTTGACCGGCGGCATGTAGCCGAGCGACAGCACGCGATCGAGCGGCGCGTGGCCGCAAATCTGGCATTCCTCCACCGGAACGCTGGCGCCTGTGCCGGCGCCGCGTGCGACTTTCTTCGGCCCCACCTTGGTCTCTCCTTGAAGCGATCAGGCCCGCGCTGGCGCGAGGGCGGCATTGTTCCAGTACCAGTCCACCGTCGGCGGAAGACCTTGCGCGAACGACACGCGCGGCTGATAGCCGAGCGCCGCGAGCTTTGAAATGTCGGGACAACGGCGCGCGGTGCTGCCCGGCTGCACCGGTCCGGTTTTCAGGTCGATCTCGCGGCCGGCATGGGCGCCGATGCGGCGCGCCACATCGGCGATCGACAATTCCTCGGTGGTGCCGACGTGATAGATATTGAGATGCTCGCCGCGCTCGCGCATCACCAGCACGCCGGCGACGAGATCGTCCACATGGCAGAAGCTGCGGGTTTCCTGACCGCCGCCCTGAATTTCGAACGGCACGGCGCCGTGCGGATGCGCGGCGACCGCCTTCTGCATGCGCAAGGCGAATTGTGGCAGCACATGCTCGAAGCCCATGTCGGGTCCGTAGACATTGTGCGGCCGGAAGATCAGCACGCGCTCGAAGCCGGTGCGGCCGTAGTTGATCGCCATCAGTTCGCTGATGATCTTGCCGCCGCCATAGGAGTAGCGCGGATTGCGCACGTCCGGCACGATCAGCGGCGCATCCTCCGCGGTCGGGATATGCGGCGGCGTCTGATAGACCTCGGAGCTTGAGGCAAGAATGAGCCTGCCGATGCCGTGCTGGCGGCAGGCGTCGAGCACGTTGATCATGCCCTTGACGCCGACATCGAGCACCAGTTCCGGCTTGCTGTAAAAGAATTCGGTGCCGTTGACGTAGGCGAGGTGATGCACCTCGTCCATACCGCGCGCGGCGTCGCTCACCGCCTGCGGGTCGCGCACGTCGCCGCCGATGAACTCGATGTCGGTCTCGATGCCGGCAAGACGGCGCGGCCGTCCGCGCGAATTGTCGTCGAGCACGCGTACATGATGGCCGGCCTTGACCAGAGCGCGGACCAGCGCCGCGCCGATGAAGCCGGACCCGCCGGTGACGAGAATACGTGCGCTCATGCTGCGTCCAGAGTTTGCGCGCGGGTGTCGACCCAGACGCCGGTGTTGTGCGCGCGCCGCGCGGCGTCGATCAGGGTCTGCACCCGATAGCCTTCGTCGAACGCCGTGCCTTCGCCGGCGCCGCTCTCGATTGCATCGATAAACCGCGAAACGAGGCGGCCAACCGGCGCGATGCGGCCGTCGCCGTGGGTGTCGGACGGATCGGCGGTCGGAATTTCAACCAGCGCCTCGGCCGGCCGCCGCGCATGTCTGAGCGTGAAGCCGCGCATATAGTCGCGGGTCGGATTGTGCAGGATCAGGGTGCCGTCCTCGCCGTAGAGTTCGACCGCGTGTCCCGAACCGAGGAACGAGGCGCAGCTCATGGCCAACGTGCCGTTCGCGCCACTGGCGAATTGCAGCGCAATGGCGGCGTCGGTTTCCATGTCACGTTCTTTGTCGCGTTCCTTGGCGCCGCCCTCGGCCGAAATACCCGACATGCGCGTCGACAGCGCGTCGATCGGGCCGCACAGCCATTCGAGATAATGGAAGCTGTGGCTGATGAAGCTGCCGAGCACGCCGCCGCCGTCGTTGCTTGCGGTCTTCCAGTTGCGCATGCGCAGCATCACCGCGCGGTTTTCCACCTGCCAGTTCACCGCGACGTGGCGCAACGCGCCGAGCGCGCCGGACGCGACGATCTCCCTGGCGCGTTTCCAGGCCGGCACTTCGAGGAACTCGAAGTCGATCATCGTTGGCTTCTTGCTGCGGCGGGCCTGCACCAGCATGGCGCGGGCCTGCGCCACGTCGGCGGCCATCGGCTTGTCGATGAACACCGGCTTACCGCGTTCAAGGGCACGGATCGCGATCGCCGGTTGCAAGGCCGGCAGGGTGGCGATGGCAACCGCCTCGACATCGGGGTCGTCGACCAGGGCCTCCCACCCGCCATAGCCCTTCGCAACGCCGGCCTCGCGCGCCAGCGTCGCGGTGCGGGCCGCATCCGTGCCGGCAAGCGCCACCACGTCGCAGCGCGCATCGGCGCGGAATGCGGGAAGGTGTACCAGTCGGCCGAAATTGGTGCCGACGATTCCGACGCGGACCACGTTCCATCCTCGATGCTGTGCAGGGCTGCTGCGGCCGATGGATTTGGGCCAAATCGGCATGGTACGCAAGGGTCCAGGCGTCTCTTTGGCGGTTTGATGAACGACGACACTATCATGGCAGGTTCACAGCGCGGGCAGGGATGGCGGCGGCTTGCCTTGGTGCTGCTCGCTGCGGCCGCTGTGGGGCTGCCGATCAATACGCTGAGTGCCTTTGCCGTCCTGATGCTCGCCGTCGTGGTCGCGTTCAGCGGCGAGGTCGCGCGGCAGGGCGGGCGCTGGTGCGCCGCCGTGGTGATCCTCGTGCTGGCGATGGCTCTGCAGACGCTGCTAGCCCCGCCGCGGATCGAGGAGGGACACAATGTGTTCCTGCCGAGCCCGGCGCTGGAAGCGGCGCTGCCGCCGGCGGTCTATCGCGAGATGCTGACGGCGTTCGAAGCGCGCCATCCCGCGTCGTGCAATCCCAATGCCGGTGGCTGCTGGCGCGGCGGGCTTCCCGAGCGCGCTTATGCGTTCTCGGCGGACGGCATCTGGCACGACACCGACCTGTCGCGCAGCGCGACCTCGCTCTATCTCTACGATCCGGTGCGCTTCCGCCTCGGTTTCATCAACGAGCTGGCTTACAACTGGTACGGCGATCAGGCCGGCCTCGAGCGCGCGGTGCGCGACCGCCGGTTCTGGATGGGTTTCCAGCGCTGGCATCTGACAATGCCGTGGTTCGTGATGGCGCGATTGCCGGCCGCCTATGCCGGCGGTCATGTCTGCTGGCGTGGCACGGTGTTGTGGGAAAACGAGGACGGCGGCTTCGACCGGCTGCCGCATGCGACCGATGCCTGTCGCGACATCACCGCCGGACAGACCGGTCGGCGCGTGTTCGGCCTCGATGTCGCGCCGGAAAGCCTGACCTTGCGGGTGCAGCCGCCGCCGATGGTGCGGCTGCAGCGGCTCGCGGCGCCGCTGATCGGCATGCTGGCGGTGGTCGGTCTCGTCGTCGTGCTGGTGCGGGTGCGCTGGCGGCGGCTGGTCGCGCCGTTGCTGCTGCTCGGTCTCGCCTTGCTGGTGATCGCCATCGATGACGCCAGTTTCATCGGCGGGTTGCGGCCGTTCGACGGCGGCGACGACGGCCTGTTCTATGACGGGGTGGGAAGGAACATCCTGCGCTTCGCGCTCGCCGGCGACTGGTTCAATGCGCTCAAGGGCGGCGAGGCGGTGTATTATTACGGCGGGCCGGGGCTGCGTTACTTCCGGGCGCTGGAGCACGTGATCTTCGGCGAAACCTATTTCGGCTATCTCACTTTGGTGCTGGTGCTGCCGTTCGTGGCGTGGGCTTTGTTCCGCCGCTTCATCGACGACAAGGTCGCGGCGCTCGCGCTCGCTCTTGTGTTCGTCGCGATTCCGGTTGGCGTCGTGTTCGGCACCAGCTTCCTCAACTATGCGCAGTGGGCCTCGCGCGGCTTCGCCGATCCGGCGGCCTATATCTTCTTCATCATCGGCATCCTGCCGATCGTCGGCATGACCGATGCCGGTCCGTCGTCGCGGCTGCTGCCGGCGTTCGGCGGTGGATTGGCGATGGCTTTGGCGATCTTCATGAAGCCGATCGTCGCGCCGGCCTGCGCGGTGCTGCTCGCCGGTGCCGGGCTGATGGCGCTGTATCGGCGGCAATGGCCGCGGCTCGTGGGCCTGTGCGTTGGTTTCGCGCCGGTGTTTCTCATCACCCTGCACAACTGGGTCTACGGCGGCGTGTTCGTGCTGTTCAGCGCCAATGCGGCGCATCCGCTGGTGCTGACCATGCCGCCGTCCGCCTATGTCGCGGCGGCGGGGGAACTGCTGCACGGCGCGATCGGCAGCGAGACGATGCGCGGCGTCTGGCAGATCCTCGGCTGGCTGCGCGGGCCGTCGGAATCCTACTGGGCGGTGCCCGTGAGCCTGGCCGGCGTTCTCGTTGCGCTCCATGTCGTGCTGCGCGGGCGTGGCTATGATTTTTGGCTACGGCTCATCGCCGGCACGGCGCTGGCGCAGCACGTCGTGGGGCTCTTTTATGTGTCGACGGCGCGCTACCATTTCCTGGCCTGGTTCCTGACGCTGGTGGTGGTTGCCGTCTGGTGGCAGCGCGAGGCGGCGCCGTGGCTGATGCGTCGCTATCCGCAAACCCGCCGTCCGTATCCGTTCGTCACGGCGCTGCACCGGCTCCACACCATGTATGCCGGACACGCCTGACGTTCGTGCTGCATCCGTCCGGCGTCTCGGGTCGTAGCTGTCACCGAGCGGTCCCGCGGGGACCGGCGATCGGACCGACCATGAAAAAATATCTCATCGCCTATCTGGCGTCCGGCACTGTGTTTCTGGCGCTCGATGCGCTCTGGCTCGGTGTCGTCGCGCGCAGCTTTTTCCGCGACCGGCTCACCGAGGTGCTGTCGCCTGAGCCGAACATGACGGTGGCGGCGGCGTTCTATCTGATCTTTGTGATCGGCGTGCTGATCTTCGCGGTCGAGCCCGCGTTCCGCAGCGGATCGTGGATCACGGCGACGCTCTACGGGGCGCTGTTCGGCTTCTTCGTCTATGCCACCTACGACCTGACCAATCTTGCCATGCTCAAGCAGTGGCCGGTTTCGGTGGCGGCGCTCGACATCGCCTGGGGAACTTTCGTCAACGCGGTCGCCGCCACGGCCGGATTCCTGGCCGCGCGGGCCTTCGCGGGCGAATAAGCCAAAAAATAGCCGCACGCGCCGCAACCGTCGCGTCGGTCGCTCCGTACCTCTTCCAAAACATGGGGAGAGAGCGTGCGGATCGCGATCATCGGCACTGGAATTGCGGGCAATGCGGCGGCCTATGCCCTCTCGGGGCGGGCGGAGATCGCGGTCTACGAGCGGGAGCTGCGTCCGGGCGGACACAGCCACACCGTCGAGATCGACTATGACGGCGCGCGGATCGCGGTGGACACCGGCTTCATCGTTTACAACGAACTGAACTACCCGGACCTCACGGCGCTGTTCGCGCATCTCGGCGTCGAGACCCATCCCAGCACCATGGGGTTCTCGTTTTCGCGCGATGGCGGGCGGACCGAATGGGCCGGCAAGGGAACAGGCTTCTGGGAAACCGCCGACGGCCTGTTCGCGCAGCGGCGCAATCTGCTGTCGCTGCCGCATCTGCGGATGCTCGCGGACATCATGCGTTTCAATGGGGTCGCCCGCGCCGATCTCGCGGCAGGGCGGCTCGACGGATTGTCGCTCGGCGATTATCTCGCGACGCGCCGGATCGGGTCGCGGCTGATCGAGCACTACATCGCGCCGATGGGCGCCGCGATCTGGTCGATGCCGGCGCGGGCGCTGCTGGATTTCCCGGCGCAGAACTTCGTCGCTTTTTTCAATAATCATCGTCTGCTGCATCCCGACAGCGAGCGGCCGGTGTGGCGCACCGTCGTCGGCGGCAGCCGTACCTATGTGGAGCGGCTGACGCGGCCGTTCCGCCAGCGGATACGGCTCGGCTCTCCGGCGGTGTCGGTCGCGCGCACGCCGCAAGGCGTGATCGTCACCGATGCGAGCGGCCACCGCGACCGGTTCGATCAGGTGGTGTTCGCCTGTCACAGTGACGAGGCGCTGGCGCTGCTCGACGATGCGACGGCGGACGAGCGGGCGATCCTCGGCGCCATCCGCTATCGCGGCAACGCGGTCTATCTGCATCGCGATGCGTCGCTGATGCCGCGCGCGCGGCGCGCCTGGGCGTCGTGGAACGTCTTGCACTGGACGCCGCAGGCGGATCGTCACAACGCGGCGATCACTTACTGGATGAACGCGCTGCAGGGCATCGATGCCTCCCGCCCGCTGTTCGTCAGTCTCAATCCGCCGCGTCCGCCGGCGCCGGATCTGACCTTCGCGCGTTATGAGTGCGCGCATCCGCAATTCGACGCCGCCGCCTTCGCGGCGCAACAACGGCTGGATGATATTCAGGGCGTGCGGCGAAGCTGGTTTTGCGGTGCCTGGACCGGCTACGGCTTCCATGAGGATGGGCTGCGCTCCGGCCTGACGGTGGCGGCGGCGCTCGGCGGCGCTGCGCCATGGCGTTCGGAATCGTGGCGCGCGATGCCGCCCGTGCTCGCGCAAGCGGCGGAGTGACAGACATGGCAACACCTCGTGTCACCCACACCGATCCCGCGCCGGCCGCGCTTTACACCGGCCGGGTGATGCATGCTCGCCTGCGGCCTCGCGCGCACCGCTTCAGCTACCGGGTGATGAACCTGCTGATCGATCTCGACCGGCTGACGGAGGCTGGGCGCCTGTCGTGGCTGTTCGGCGTCAACCGCGCGGGCCTCGTCAGTTTCCAGGAACGCGACCATGGCGAGGGGGAGGGACCGCTGCGCGCCTTCGCGGACCGCCTGCTGCGGCAGCACGGCATCGCGCGGCCGGAGCGGGTGCTGCTGTCCTGCTATCCGCGGATGCTCGGTTACGTCTTCAATCCGCTGTCGGTCTATTATTGCTATGACGGGGAGCGCCTGAGCGCATTGATCTACGAGGTGCGCAACACCTTCGGCGGCATCCGTCATTATGTCCGCCCGGTGCGACCCGAGGAGAACGTCCCCGCCGGCATCCGGCAGACGCAACGCAAGGATTTCTACGTCTCGCCGTTTATCGGCATGGATGCGCGCTACCATTTCCGGCTGGAGCCGCCGGGGGAAACCCTGAAACTGCGCATCCTCGAAACCGATGGGCAGGGTCCGCTGCTGGCGGCGGCGTTTGTCGGCCGGCGCCGCCCCCTGAGTTCCCCCGTCTTGCTTGGGGCGCTGATTTCGCTACCATTGATGACGCTAAAAGTGATCGGGGCGATTCATTTCGAGGCACTTCGGCTCTGGCTCAAGGGCGTCGCGCTGGTTCCGCGTCCGCAAGCGGCTGATCCGCAGGACGGGACAATGGAGCGGCGGTTGGGTCATTGAGGCTGCGCGGACATGAATTGCGCCAGCAGCAATGAGTGCCGCAATGAGTGCCAGCGTCATCGTTACCGCCGAGAATGCTCCCGCCGTCCTTGCCGATTTGCCGCGCTGGCCGCGGCTCGCTTTGTCGGTCGTCGCGCGATTGAAGCGCGGTAGTCTGCGGCTCGATCTTCCGGATGGACGCAAGCTGGTGTTTCAGGGCGCCGAGGCGGGGCCGAGCGCGGAGATGACCGTGCGGTCGTACCGGTTCGCGCGGCGCATGATGGCCGGCGGCGATCTCGGGATTGCCGAGTCCTATCTGCGCGGGGAGTGGGATACGCCCGACCTGACCCAGTTCTTCTATCTGTTCTGCGTCAACACCGACATGATGGGCAACGTGCTGGCCCGCAATCCGGTGGTGCGGCTCTGGCAGTGGATGCGGTTCCGCATGCAGAGCAACAGCCGCCGTCAGGCGCGCCGCAACATCCATGCTCACTACGATCTCGGCAATGCGTTCTATTCGGCGTGGCTCGATCCGACCATGACCTATTCGTCGGCGCTGTTCGAGGATGGCGTCAACGATCTGTCGGCGGCACAGACGCGCAAATACGAGGCGCTGGCCAAAGCGATCGATCTGCGTCCCGGCCATCATGTGCTGGAGATCGGTTGCGGCTGGGGCGGGTTCAGCGAATATGCGGCGCGGCACGGCGCGCAGGTGACCGCGCTGACCATCAGCCGCGAGCAATTCGATTACGCGACCCGCCGCATCGCCAATGCCGGCTTGGCCGATCGCGTCACCATCAAACTGCAGGACTATCGCGACGAAACCGGCATGTTCGATCGCATCGCCTCGATCGAGATGATCGAGGCGGTCGGCGAGAAATACTGGCCGACCTATTTCGCGCAACTGCGCGACCGGCTGAAGCCGGGCGGCATCGCCGGCATCCAGGGCATCACCATTCAGGACGCGTTCTTCGACAATTATCGCCGCGAGATCGATTTCATCCGCGGCTACATCTTCCCCGGTGGCATGCTGCCCACCGCCAGCACGCTGAAGGCCATGGGCGAGAAGTTCGGTTTGCCGATGGTCGGCGAGCGGATTTTCGGGCTCGATTATGCCCGCACCCTGATGGAGTGGCGCGAGCGGTTTTTCGCGGCCTGGCCAGCGATCAAGCCGCTGGGCTTCGACGAGCGGTTCCGCCGGCTATGGCATTATTATCTTGCCTACTGCGAGGCCGGGTTCCGCTCCGGCAATATCGACGTCCGGCAGATGGTGTTCGCCAAGCCGGCGTGAGCGACGTGGGCCTATGCCGTCACGTCAAGGCTTCCAATAAAAATTGATATAGCAGGAAACGTTCGACTTCGTCTGTGAGTTGGCGATCCGAATATCCACAAAGGAGTTCGGGTGGCGCCGGAATGCATGCAGTTCTAAGGCAAAAATTGCAGATTCATTCGGCGCTGGATGCGGACGATATCGTCGCATTGAACAAGCTGCCGTATCACGACCGCGCACTGGCCGATGGCGAGGACGCGATCCGTCAAGGTGACCGGCCCGACGCCGCGATTCTTGTCGTGGAGGGGATGGTTGGCCGGTATCAGACGCTGGCCGATGGTCGCCGTCAGTTCATTTCCTATCACATCACCGGCGATCTTCCCGACGCGCAGGCGTTGTTTCTCCCCGAGATGGACCATGCGATTCGTGGGATGGGGCCTGCCAGGATTGCTTTGATCCCCCATGAGGCGATCCTGACGCTGTTCGTGCGGCGACCGGCGGTCGGGCTTGCGATCTGGCGCGAGACGCTGATCGATGCCGCGATCTTCCGCAGTACCATCGTCAACAACAGTGCACGGGCGCCACTGGCGCGGGCCGCGCATTTTTTTTGCGAGCAATATTATCGGGCGCGCGCGCGATTCAGCCGCCGTGGCGAGGTCGGCACCTGTTCCCTGCCGCTCAGTCAGGCGCAGCTCGGCGACACGCTCGGCATGTCGATCGTCACCGTCAACCGAACCGTGCAGCAGTTGCGCCGCACCGGCACGATGGATTGGAACGAGGGCGTTCTGCAGGTGAAGAACTGGGCCAGGCTGGCGGTGATCGGCGAATTCGATCCGGCCTATCTGCATGTGCGCGCGCCAAGACGACTTTGAAGTGGGCGATCTGTCGGGCGTGTGATCAGCGATTTGCGTTGGCCGCGAAGGTGCGCGAAACAGGAGACGGCCGGTCCGGGACCGGCCGTTGCTGTATTAGTGGCCGCGGTCGACGATGGAAAATCCTGTTCTGCAAAATCCTGTTCTGATCGCCGGTGGCGGGATCGGCGGACTGGCGACGGCCCTGACGCTGCACCAGATCGGCGTGCCCTGCGTGGTCTACGAGGCGGTGCGCGAGATGCGCCCGCTCGGCGTCGGCATCAATATGCAGCCGAACGCCGTGCGCGAACTCTACGACCTCGGCATCACCGCCGCCGATCTCGATCGGGTCGGTCTGCCGGCCAAGGAATGGGCGCTGGTCGGGCTCAACGGCAACGACATCTATTCCGAGCCGCGCGGTCTGCTGGCCGGCTATCACTGGCCGCAATACGCCGTGCATCGCGGCCGGTTTCACATGCTGCTGCACGACAAGGTGGTGGAGCGGCTCGGTCCGCAGGCGGTGCGACTGGGCCACCGCGTCACCGGTTATCGCAAGACCGCGAACGGCGTCTCCGCGCTGATCGATCACGCCGACGGCCGCAAATCGGAAGCGGCGGGGTCGCTGCTGATCGGCGCCGACGGCATCCACTCGGCGGTGCGCGCGCAGATGCACCCGGATCAGCCGCCGATCCATTGGGGCGGCGCGATCATGTGGCGCGGCACCACCTGGGGCAAGCCGATCCGTGGCGGCGCCTCCTTTGTCGGCCTCGGCACCCATCGCCACCGGATGGTGTTCTATCCGATCTCGCAGCCCGATCCGGCAACCGGCCTCTCGATGATCAACTGGATCGCCGAAGTGACCCTGGACAACAACGACGGCTGGAAACAGAGCGGCTGGTTCCGCGAGGTGAGGATCGAGGAGTTCGTCCATCACTTCGACGACTGGATTTGGGACTGGCTCGACGTGCCGGCGCTGATCCGTGGCTCGGATGGCGGTTTCGAGAATCCGATGATCGACCGCGATCCAATCCCGACCTGGCAGGATGGCCCGGTGCTGCTTGTCGGCGACGCGGCGCATGCGATGTATCCGACCGGCTCGAACGGCGGCAGTCAGGCCATTGTCGACGCGCGCGTGCTCGGCGCGTGCATGGTCGAGCATGGCGCGACACCGGAGGCGCTGGCGGCGTTCGACGCGAAGCTGTGCGGGCCGATCTCGCAGGTGATCCTGCGCAATCGCGGCGCGGGACCGTTCGGTCTGTTGAATCTCGTCGACGAACGGTGTGGCGGCACGTTCGACAACATCGACGACGTGATCCCGCCCGACGAGCGCAAGCAGTTCATGGCCGGCTACAAGGCGGCCGCCGGCTTCGCCATCGATCAGCTCAACAAGGCGCCGCCGACCATCGCGCCCGGCGCGCGTGTCGCGGCGAGATAGTAACGCGCGCCGTGGCGGCTATTGCTGCAGCTCCAGCCATTCGGTGTAGAGCCCGTTTTCGCCGGCGGGCTTGAGCGGGCGCAGCGGCAGCGATTGCTGCTGCGGCGGCTTTGTCATCTGCTGGTAGATGGCAGTGGTGCCGAGCCCGAACACCTGCCCATCCTCGAGCGAGTAGCAGAAGAATCCGGATTTCACGCCGCACATATGCATGGCGGCGAGACACATCGGGCAAGGATGGCCGCTCGCATACATCACGCTGCCGTCGAGGCGCGGCGTGCCGAGATGCTGGCTCGCCTGCCGGATGGCCTGAAGCTCGGCGTGCCCGGTCGGGTCGTTGGTGAGGTGGATGTCATTGACGGCGCGGGCGATCACCTCGCCGTCGCGCACCAGCAGCGCCGCGAACGGGCGGCCGCCGTCGCGGATATTGGCACGGGCGAGATCGACGGCTTCGCGCATGAAATCTTCGTCGGACATTCTCTGGCTCCTGCGATGGGGTGAATTGCGTCGCGCGGCCGCGGGCGATCAGCGCCGCTTCTCGATGCGGAAAATGAACAGCGTGTCGTGCTTGTCCTGTCCGGCGAGCGCGTGGCCGGTCTGGTTGACGAAATGCGGCACGTCGATCGCGGCGAGGGGATCGGTGCATTCCAGCACGAGAACGCCGCCGACCGGAATATCGCGCAGCGCCTTCTTGGCGCGCAGCACCACATGCGGGCAGCGCACGCCGCGCAGGTCGAGACGGGTTTCGCCCGCGCCGGTTTTGATCGTATCGCCCTGGATCGTGCCGTCCTTGACCATGGCGACATCAATGCCGGGCAACGCCAGACTTGTCGAGCGTTTGATCGGGAACGGAGCGCGGCAAGGCCGCGCTCCGCGAATGTCTGTCGCTAGGCGGTGACGGGTTTCGCCGTCAGCGTGTATTTGACGCTGGCGGGATCGAGGCTGTCGAGCAGCAGCCCGGCGTTTTCCGCTTGCGGATACATCAGGAAGCCGAGCTTCGGATGCTTGCCGCCCGGCAGCGCGAGGTCGTGGGCGAAATTATAGGCGAGCCAGTTGCCTTCCCACGAGCCGAACAAGGCTTTGCGCGCCGCGACCACCTTGGCGTCGTCGATCGCCAGATTGGCCGGCGGCTCTTCCAGCACGACCTTGCGCACGTCGGCGGGGTCGACCGGGATCCAGCCGAAGCCGGTGAGGTAGACTTCCGCACGGCAATGTTGCGCCTTGGTGACGTCGGCGGAGCCGGCGCCGAGGCTCTTGTAGCCGAACTGCGAGGGCGCGACGCGCAGGCCGTAAACGTCGCGCGCCGGCAGCCCGGCGGCGCGCGCGAGGCCGACATAGAGCGCGTTGAGGTCGGCGCATTTGCCGCTCAGGTTTTTCGTCTTCAGCATCGCGACGATGTCGCCGGTGCCGCAGCCGCGCGTCGCGGCGTTGCGGAAGGTGTTCTCGACCACCCATTCGTAGATCGCGCGGGCCTTCTCCACGTCGGTCTTCTTGCCGGCGACGATCAAGTCCGATGTTTCCTTGACGATGCCGTCGACGGGAATGAGCTCGGTGCCTTCGAGATACAGCTTGCGCTGGGTCTCGCTCAACGCCGGGGCTTGTCCCGGCTTGCTCAGATCCACGGCGCGGTCGCGCGTCGTGATGCGGCTGGTCACTTCGACGACCGGTTTGTCCTCGCCGTCCTTCCAGACCACATGCAGCATGTCCGCGCCGTATTTCGGATCGCGCACGCGCGTCGCCGTCGCGGCGTTGGTGGTCCACGTGCTGTCGCCGGAGCGGAACCAGTCCGCTTCGTTCACCGACGGCAGCGGAATCCACGCCTGCGGCTGCCCGATCGCGTTGATGACATCGACGCGCGTCACGAGATCGTAGCTGCGCCACGGACCCGGCTTCGGCGCGAACGCCGGCTGCTGCGCAAAGCCTGCATGCGGCGCCAGCGACGCGAGCGGTAACGCGGCGGCGCCCTTCAGAAAGTCGCGACGATCCATAATCAATCCTCCCCAGATGATGTGTGTTGTGCGGATGATGTGTGTTGTGCGGATGGCGTGCAGGAGCCGTCGGCAAGCGGCGGATTCTTGCACTCGGTTTTCTTGATCGATTGATAGAGGCCGTCGATGGAGGCGCGAATATCCGCGCGCGTCCAATCAATCGCATCTTCAACGATGAATCGCGGTGTGAGAGTCGAATCGAAAACGATCGTTGTCGGCAGACTGACGACGTTCCATGCTTTCGTCACCGCGCGATCGCGATCGAGCAGCACAGGAAATTGCACGCCGAGCTTCGCGACAAAATTACGCACCCGGACGTCGACTTCGGCGACGTCGATCGCGACAACGGTGATGGGCAGGTTGTGTGAGTCGTCCGTCAGTTTTTGCAGCGAGGGCAATTCCTCGACGCAAGGCGCGCACCATGTCGCGAAGAAGTGCAGCAGCACGATGCGACCGCGAAAGTTCTCCAGCGCGCGTTGCTGGCCGCGGACGTCATCCAGCACGAACCCGGTGCCGGCGATGCCCGTCCAGGATCGAAGTTGCGCGGACGGCTCAAGTCGTGGTGTTTCGGCGGCGTTTGCGGGGACCGCCTGGCAAACAAGGGCTATTATCGCGAGCTTTAGCAGCGAAAAGGTCGCGCCCATGATTTTTGCGGCGCAACAAACTTTGCCGGCGCTGCACTGCAACAGCCCGGATCGATTCACGTGAACGATGTCAGAGACGTCTTGGCCCCGGCACGCGGGAGCGGTGTTTTGCACCACACGCGCATCGTCAACACTCTGTTCGAATCGTCAAGACACAACCGCGTTAAGGAATGACCGCGCGCAATTCGTGTGTGCGATTTCTGCCCATCAACACGGCGCAATTAGACGATCGGACGTGTCGCGTGCAGCGCACGCGACGGGTGCAATTCCTTGACACAACTATAGCGTCCACTTAGCTTTTCATTGGACGAACTCTAAAGTTCGGACGTCCCCCGTGGGGGGCATGTTTAGGAACGCCCCAATGAATATGGAGCTCTCGCGGCGCTCATTTATGATCGGCGCCGGCGCGGGTTTGGCGGGGACGACAATCGGCGCGCTTGGATTTGGTGAAATCGAAGCCGCGCACGCCTTGTCGATCCGGCCGTTCAAACTTGCGCAAACCAAGGAGGCACGCAGCTCGTGCCCGTACTGTGCCGTGTGTTGCGGCATGCTGGTCTACTCGGCGGAAAGCAAGGCCGAGAAGGGCAAGATGGAGGTCACCCATATCGAGGGTGACGTCGATAACCCGGTTAACCGCGGTACGCTGTGCCCCAAGGGGGCGGGCGCTCTCGACTATGTCCGCGCCAAGACGCGCGTGAAGTATCCGATGTATCGCAAGCCCGGCACCGACAAGTTCGAGCGCGTGACCTGGGACTTCGCGATGGATCGCATCGCCAAGCTGATGAAGGACGATCGCGACGCGAACTTCATCGAGAAGAACAAGGACGGTGTCACGGTCAATCGCTGGCCGACGATGGCTTTCCTCTCGGGAAGCTCGTGCACCAACGAGACCGGTTGGGTCACCTGGAAGGTGACGCGCGGTCTCGGCATGTTGCAGATCGAGAACCAAGCAC
>JAHBZF010000073.1 GCA_019635575.1 Pseudolabrys sp.
GACGACGCGCGGCGGCATGACCTCGCACGCGGCGGTGGTGGCGCGCGGCATGGGCAAGCCTTGCGTCTCCGGCGCCGGCTCGATCCGCATTGACTACGTGGCGCAGACGATGACGGTCGGCGGCCGCACCTTCAAGAAGGGTGACTACATCACCGTCGACGGCTCCACCGGTCAGGTACTGGCCGGCCGCGTGCCGATGATCGAGCCGGAACTGTCCGGCGAGTTCGCCACGCTGATCGGCTGGGCCGACGCGGTACGCAAGCTTGGCGTGCGCTCCAATGCCGACACGCCGGCGGACGCGCGCGCATCGATCCGCTTCGGCGCGGAAGGCATTGGTCTCTGCCGCACCGAGCATATGTTCTTCGACGATGCGCGCATCCAGGCGGTGCGCGAGATGATCCTGTCGGACGACGAGACGCAGCGCCGCGCCGCTCTGGCGAAGCTGCTGCCGTTCCAGCGCGCCGACTTCGTCGAATTGTTCGAGATCATGGAAGGGCGGCCGGTGACGATCCGTCTGCTCGATCCGCCGCTGCACGAATTCCTGCCGCACACCGACAAGGAATTGCAGGCGGTTGCGACCGCGATGGGCGCCGATCCGAAGAAGCTCGCCGACCGCGCGCTGTCGCTGTCGGAGTTCAACCCGATGCTCGGCTTCCGTGGCTGCCGTCTGGCGATTGCGTATCCCGAGATCGCGGAGATGCAGGCGCGGGCGATCTTCGAGGCCGCGGCCGAAGTGCAGAAGAAGACCGGCAAGCCGGTGATGCCGGAAGTGATGGTGCCGCTGATCGCCACCAAGGCCGAGTTCGATCTGGTGAAGGACCGCATCGACGCCATGGCCGAGGCGGTGAAGAAGGAGAAGGGCGCCAAGCTCACCTATCAGGTCGGCACCATGATCGAGTTGCCGCGCGCGGCGCTCAAGGCCGGCGAGATCGCCGAGACGGCGGAGTTCTTCTCGTTCGGCACCAACGACCTGACCCAGACCGCGTTCGGCATTTCGCGCGACGATGCCGCAAGCTTCCTCGGCATCTACACCGCGCGGGGCATCATCCCGAGTGACCCCTTCATCTCGATCGACCAGGACGGCGTCGGCGAACTGGTGCAGATCGGCGTCGAGCGGGGCCGCGCGGTGCGCAAGAAGCTCAAGGTCGGCATCTGTGGCGAGCACGGCGGCGACCCGGCTTCGGTCGCGTTCTGCCACCGCGTCGGGCTCGATTATGTCTCATGCTCCCCGTTCCGCGTGCCGATCGCGCGGCTCGCGGCGGCGCAGGCGGCGCTCGGCAAGGATGCCGCCAGTCAGGCGTAACCGGCAGGCATCGTGAATAGAAAAAGGCCCGGAGCAATCCGGGCCTTTTTTATGCGGTCCTGGTCGGCGGGCGTTAGGCGGCGACCTTCTTGAGGAAAGTCTCGACATTGTCACGCAGCTTCGCCACCGCGGCTTCGACCGCGGTCGAGGTGCCGAGCACGGTCTCGGCCGAGCTGCGGGTCTCGCTGACCGCGCCCGACACTTCGTTGAGTACGGTGACGACCAGGCTCGTGCTCTTCGCCGCGTTGGTGACGTTGTGGGAGATTTCGCCGGTGGCCGCGCTCTGCTGCTCGACCGAGGCGGAAATCGCCGAGGTGTATTGATCGATTTCCTGCATGCGCGAGGCGATGCCGCGGATCGCATCGACCGCGCTGCCGGTGGAGGTCTGCACGCCGGCGATGTGGCTTGCGATCTCTTCCGTCGCCTTGGCGGTCTGCACCGCGAGCGATTTCACTTCCGCGGCAACCACGGCAAAGCCGCGCCCGGCCTCGCCGGCGCGCGCGGCCTCGATGGTGGCGTTGAGCGCCAGCAGGTTGGTCTGCTCGGCGATGGCGCGGATCAGCTTGACCACGTCGCCGATCTTCTGCGCGCCGTCGGTCAGCCCGCCGATGTCGGAATCCGTCGCATTGGCCTGACTGGTGGCGAGGCGCGCCACGTCGGAGGCATGCACCAACTGACGGCTGATTTCCGCGATCGAATGCGATAGCTCGTCGGACGCCGCCGCGGCACTGTCGACATTGGTCGAGGCTTCGTTGAACGCCTGCACAGCGTCGGCGGTACGCTCCGAGGTCTGTTGCGACGCGCTGAACAGGGTCGCCGCCGTCAGTCGCATGCTGCCGGCATTCTCGGTCAGCCCGGCGACGAGCTGCTCGATCTGCGGGCGGAATTCGGCGATCGCTTGATCGAGCACCTGCCGCCGCTGCTCCTGCTCGCGCGCGGCGGTGCGCTCGCGCTCGACCGCGCTCAGTTCGGTCGCGTCTTCGTGCGTGGCGATCCAGCCACCCGTGACCGGACGCTCATTCACTGTGATGGTGCGATCGTTTACTTTGACGATCTGCGTGCTCGGTTGGCGGGCCTGATTCCGGGCAATCACGTCGTCGACGTAAGCGTTGATGTCGCCGGCAAAGTAGCCGGTATTCTGGCGATGGACGATGACGTCGCGCAACGACACGCCCGGTTTCACGATCGCCTCCGACATGCCGTACATCTCGACGTAGCGCTTGTTGCAGTAGAGCATGACGCCTTTGATGCTCCACAGGCATAGGCCCTGGGACATGGAATCGAGTATGCTGGCGAGGCGACGCCGCTCGCGGCGCCATTTCAGGGCGAAGCCGGCAAGGATGCAGCAGACGGCTAGAAGTCCGATAGCGGCGCCTTGATCGATGACAATGCCCACGGCGGAAAACCTCGGAAATGATGACAGTCCGGGATATCCGGATATTCGGGCGGGACGCTTTATTTAAAGTTAAAGGAGGATGAATCCGGGAACCCGAGTGGGGCGATGCCGGCGTGTTGCAGCGCGGGATGCGTCCGGGTGGACGGGCAGATTTCCCATGCTAGCTTTCGCGCGGGGCGCGTGCGGGACCGGGGGATCCATGACGGACGCAGAGAGGCCGGTGGCGGAGGAGCAGGTCGTCACCGAGGAGGGGCTGCGCAAGGCAGAGGAATACGTCCAGCAGGAAGAAGGCGCCGCCAACCGGCTGTCCGGCTGGGCCGGCATGATCGTGACCGGCATCGCCGTGGCGATGTCGCTGTTTCATCTCTACGCGGCCTACGAGATCGTTCCGACGCAGCCGCTGCGCTATATCCACGTTGCGTTCGTCCTGGTCCTGAGCTTCCTGCTGTTTCCGCTGGCGCAGCGGTTCCGCAATCGCATCCAGTGGTTCGATCTGATCCCCTGCGTGCTGGCGATCGCCGCGCTCGGTTATGCCTTGTGGGGTGGTGACGATTTCACCGACCGCGCCGCGGTGCCGGACCGGCTCGACGTGGTGTTCGGCGTGATCCTGATCGTGCTGGTCCTGGAGGCGGCGCGTCGCACCACCGGCCCGATCATGCCGATCGTGTCGATCCTGTTCATCGTCTATGCGATGCTCGGCCCTTATCTGCCGCCGCCGTGGACGCACCGCGGTTTCGAGATCGCGCGTCTCGTCGGTCATCTCTACATCACGCTCGAGGGGATATTCGGCGTAGCCGTCGACGTCTCCGCGACACTGATCATCATGTTCACGATCTACGGCGCGATCCTGCTCTATTCCGGCGCCGGCAAGTTCTTCATCGATTTTTCGCTGGCGGTGATGGGCGGCAAGCCGTCAAGCGCGGGCCGCGCGGTGGTGGCGTCGTCGTTCCTGCTGGGCGGACCGTCCGGATCGGGCGTGGCGACCACGGTGATGATCGGCACCGTGGCCTATCCGATGCTGGCGAAAGCCGGTTTCGAGAAGAATGCCGCCGGCGGTCTGCTCGCGGCCGGCGGCCTCGGCGCCATCATCTCGCCACCGGTGCTCGGCGCGGCCGCGTTCCTGATCGCCGAGTTTCTCAAGATCAGCTATCTCGACGTCATCTGGATGGCGATCATCCCGACGCTTCTCTACTACGCGTCGCTTCTGTTCATGGTGGAACTGGACGCGTTCCGCTTCGGCGCGCGCAATGTCGTGCTCAAGGCGGAACTGCCGCTCTGGGAGATGACGAAGCGTTACGGCTTTCATTTCATCTCGCTGATCGCCGTCGTCGTCTTCATGGTGATCGGCTTCTCGCCGATGCTGTCGGTGTTCTATTCGACGCTGCTCGCCTTCGCGCTGTCGTTCCTCAATCGTGACACCGCGCTGGTGCCCAAGAAGCTGGTCAAGGCGCTCGCGGAAGGCTCGATCGGCGTTCTCAGCGCCGCGACCACCTGCGCCGCTGCCGGTATCATCGTCGGCATCGTCACGCTCACCGGTCTCGGCCTGAAGTTCTCCTCGATCGTCATCGGCTACGCCGGCGGCAGCCTGCTGCTGACCGCGATCTATACCGCGCTGATCGTCTGGATCATCGGCCTCGCCGTGCCGGTGACGGCGTCCTACATCATCTGCGCGGTGATCGCAGCGCCGGCACTGATCAAGCTCGGCGTGCCGGATTACGCCGCGCATATGTTCATCTTCTATTACGCGGTGTTGTCGGAAGTGTCGCCGCCGACCGCGCTGTCGCCGTTCGCGGCCGCCGCGATCACCGGTGGTGATCCTTACCGCACCACCATGCAGGCGTGGAAATACACGATCCCGGCCTTCCTCGTGCCGTTCGTGTTCGTCTGCGATCCGCAAGGCGTCGGGTTGTTGATGAAGGTCCCGAAGGACGGCTCGATCTACTCGATCATCTGGATCACCGCGATCACCGGTGCGGGGCTTGCCGCGCTCGCCGCCGGTGCGCAGGGTTGGGCATTACGCCGCACCACGCGCGTGGAGCGGGTGCTGTTCGTCCTTGCCGGGCTGCTGCTGGTGTTTCCGAGCCTGATCGAGGGGCTAATGGAAACGCTGACCGGGGCGGATATCCCTTATCCGGCGCCGCTCGGTCTGGCTCTCGGTGCGGCTTTGCTGCTATGGCAATGGAAAACCGCGGCGCCGGCGGCGTCGCGCATGACAAGCTGACAACAGCGAAAAACGGAAACGCGAAAGGGAGGATCGACAATGCGACTGTTGAAACATCTGGCTGCGGCGGCGACCGTCGCGGTGGCCGCTCTGGTTGCCGGCGGGGCGGACGCGCAGCAGCGGACTATCGCCATCGGCACCGGCGGCACCGGCGGCGTCTACTATCCGATCGGCGGCGGCCTCGCCAATCTGCTGTCGAAGAACCTGCCGGGTGTGCAGGCGACCGCCGAAGTGACCGGCGGCTCGGTCGACAACATCAAGCTGCTCGGCTCCGGCCAGAGCGAGATCGGCTTCTCCATGGCCGACGCGGCGCTCGACGCGGTCAAGGGCCAGGACAAATTCAAAAGCGGCAAGGTCGAGTTGCGCACCTTGATGGTGCTCTATCCGAATGTGATGCACGTCGTCACGGTGGACGGCACTGGCATCAATTCGGTGGCTGACCTGAAAGGCAAGCGCGTCTCGACCGGTTCGGGCGGCAGCGCCACCGAGGTGATGGCGTTCCGCGTGATCGAGGCGGCCGGTCTCGACAAGGACAAGGACATGAAGCGCGAGCGGCTCGGCGTTGCCGAATCCGTCAACGCGATCAAGGACCGCAAGATCGATGCGTTCTTCTGGGTCGGCGGCCTGCCGACCTCGGCGGTGACCGATCTTGGCGCGACGCCGGGCGTCAAGCTCAAGCTGATCGATCATTCCGATCTGGTCGCGAAGATGAATCAGAAATACGGCAACCTCTATGCCGAGAACGTCATCAAGGCCGGCGTCTACCCCGGTCAGGACAAGCCGAACAAGGCCACGGCGGTTTGGAACATCCTCGTCACCAACGACAAGATGAGCGACAAGGACGCCTATGACATCGTCAAGCTGATGGTGGAGAAGAAGGCAGACCTCGTTGCGGTTCACAAGGAAGCCAACAGCTTCTCGCTGGAGAACCAGGTGAAGGCCAATTCGCCGGTGCCGTGGCATCCGGGCGCGGTCAAGTATTACGCCGAAAAAGGCGTGAAGATGTGATTCCGATCAGGCCCGGACCGTGAACGGTCCGGGCCGCTTTATCGATTGCGAGTACCAACACAATCCCATGACTTTGACCCTGACGCATTATTTCCTGGCTTTCACGCTTGCGGTCGGTGTCGCCGTCGGCGCGGCGATCGTCGAATTCCCCGTGCTGCGCGACAGCAACCTGCCGTCCTATCTGCTGATCCTGATCGGCCTCGCGGCGTTCGACGTGCTCTGCTTCTGGCGCAGCGGCGGCGCGGCGGGCGGCATGGTGTCGATGCCGGTGCGGTTTGCCGGTTTCGGTGTCGCCTTGCTTGCCATGCTGGCTGTGACCACCTGGGCCGGCGTCGATGCCAAGCTGATGTGAGGCCGCCCGCGACACAATGGAACCGGATGGCATCCCGTCGAGAGCGCGCAATTAACCGGTTCGCAAGGTTAATCAGGCCATAACAACACGGTTCGCCTTGTCGCCATTCCGGCCGGGCGCTTGTTGTTGGTGGCGTTGCGTTGGTCCGCGTTCGCTCGCGAAAACCTGTCAGACGTTGGCGGCGACCGGGCGGCCGGACCTCCGCGCTTGCGGCGGCGGTGTTCTTCCTGCTGCCCAGTCAGGTTCATCAGGCCGACATCGCTTCGCTGATCGCCAGCCAGCCTGCCGTGCTCGCGCGTGCGCACAAGCACATCATCGCATCTCCGTTCGGCACCATCCATGCGGCGACGTTCAGTTTTCCGAGCCCGCTCGGCACGGCGATGCCGCGTCCGCTGGTCGCCGAACTCGTCGCGCTCAACACCGGCAATCCGCTGGGCGACCCGGTGGGGCCGCCGCCGCTGTCGTTTCCGACCATCAACCGCGCCAACAAGGGCGACGTGTTGATCCCGCGCCCGCGGCCTGACAATCCGGACGTGAAGATGCCGGAGGCACTCGCGCCGTTCCCGGCCGAGGAATTCTCCGAGACTCCGGCGGAGACTGCCGACACCGTCGAGCTGCCGTACAAGGATCTGCCGCCGCCCGATCTGCAGGCCGCGGCCCGCGCCGAACGGGCCAGTGCGCCGGCAGGCTCGTCGAGCATGCTGTTCGGTATCGACCCGACCGCGGCGGTGGAATCGATCGTGCCATGGTCGCCCGGCGAGGCGCCGGTGTTCGTCGAGCCCTCGCTCGATTCCGATCTCAAGCCGTCGGCGCTGCTGGCCTCGAAAGGCCCGGCCGACGAGCGCGAGAAGGGCGGCGTCAGCGTCGCCGTGAAGGGCGAGGTGACCGGCGCCGGTCATCGCCCGAAGACGCCGGCCGAACGGCTCGGTCTGCTGCCGAATTCCAAGAGCCGCGCCAAGGCCGAGAAATGCCTCGCCAACGCCGTCTATTTCGAATCGCGCGGCGAACCCGTGCGCGGCCAGATGGCGGTGGCGCAGGTGGTGATGAACCGCGTGTTCTCCGGCTTCTATCCGGGCGACGTGTGCGGCGTCGTCTATCAGAACGCGCACCGGCACCTGGCCTGCCAGTTCACCTTTGCCTGCGACGGCATTCCCGACATCGTCACCGAGCCGGATGCGTGGGAGATCGCCAAGCGGATCGCCACCGACACGCTCGACGGCAAGCTGTGGGTGCCGGAGGTGGCGCGCTCGACGCACTACCACGCCTACTGGGTGCGCCCCAGCTGGATCAACGAGATGCGGCGCATCCTCAAGCTCGGCGTCCATACCTTCTACCGGCCGCGCCTGTGGGGCGACGGCGCGGAACTGCCGACCTGGGGTGACGCCGCGGCCACCCGCGAGGAAGCGGCGCGGCTTGAAGCCGCCCGGAAAAGCTAGGTTTTCCGGCAAGTTAGGCAATGTCTGATCGCCAGCCATGCGGCCGGGCGATCGGTGCCATCAGCAGAATTCGTTATCGCCGCTTCCGCGAAGCGCCTATATCGTGCTGCCTCAACCGCGGAACATCCCCCATGGCTTCGACCACCGCTCCCTCGACATCGTCCTGGCGGACGCCCGCCGTCGTCATTCTCTGCGGGTGTCTGGTCGCTATGATCGGCTTCGGGCCGCGCTCGGCGCTCGGCCTGTTCCTCACGCCGATGTCACAGGCGAACAACTGGAGCCGCGAGGTGTTCGCACTCGCGCTGGCGATCCAGAATCTGCTGTGGGGTGCGGGCCAGCCGTTCGCTGGCGCGCTCGCGGACAAATACGGCACCAACTACGTGCTGATGGTCGGCTCGGTGCTGTACGCGGCCGGCATCGCGTTGATGCACTATTCGACAACGCCGCTGCTGCTCGACATTACCGCCGGTGTCCTAATCGGTTTCGGCCTGTCGTGCTGTTCGTTCGCGATCGTGATCGGCGCCTTCGCCAAGCTGCTGCCGGAGCGTTCGCGCCCGATGGCGTTCGGGCTCGGCACCGCAGCGGGCTCATTCGGCCAGTTCCTGTTCTCGCCGTTCGGCGTGGCGGTCATGGATGCTTATGGCTGGCAGTCGGCGCTGATGACCTTCGCGGCCGTGCTACTGCTGATCATTCCGTTGTCGACCGCGCTGGCGACGCCGCGCAAGCTCGGATCGGCGGCCGTGGATCCGTTGCCGAAGCAGTCGGCGATCCAGGCGCTGATCGAGGCATGCGGCCATCGCTCCTATGTGTTCCTGGTGCTCGGCTTCTTCACCTGCGGTTTCCAGCTCGCTTTCGTTACCGTGCATTTGCCGGCTTATCTGGTCGATCGCGGGCTGTCGGTGCAGGTCGGCGGCTGGACCCTGGCGATCATCGGCCTGTTCAACATCATCGGTTCGATCCTCGCGGGCTATCTGATCGGCCGGATGCCGAAGCGCTATCTGCTGTCGATCATCTATGCGTTGCGCGCGGCGTCGATCGTCGCCTTCATGTTCGCGCCGACCTCGGTGGTGAACACGCTGATCTTCGGCGCAGTGACGGGGCTCCTATGGCTGTCGACCGTGCCTCCGACATCCGCGCTGGTCGCGGTCATGTTTGGCACGCGCTGGATGACGATGCTGTTCGGCTTCGCCTTCTTCAGCCATCAGGTCGGAGGCTTCCTCGGCGTGCTGCTCGGCGGCATCGCCTTCGAGCGTACCGGCTCCTACGATCTGGTGTGGTGGCTGTCGGTGCTGTTCGGCGTGCTGTCGGCGCTGATCAATCTACCGATCGTCGAGCGTCCGGTGGCGCGTCCGGCCGTAGCGGCGGCTTGAGCCCTGATCTGATCCGTCCATCGTCGGCTTGATTTATCGGCGCGCCCGCTTCTAGGCTCCCGCTTATCCAGTTGGTGAGCGGGAGATCGGACGTGTCGACATTCAAGGCCATCGTCATCGAGAAGGCGGAAGAGGGCGCGAAACCGGCGACCCGCGCCGTGCTCACCACTTTTGACGACGCCAACCTGATGGACGGCGACGTCACCGTCCGCATCGGCTATTCCACCATCAACTACAAGGACGGGCTCGCCATCACCGGCAAGGCGCCGGTGGTGCGCCGCTTTCCGATGATCGCCGGCATCGACTTCGCCGGTACGGTGGAAAGCTCCAGCCATCCGGACTGGAAGGCAGGCGACGCCGTCGTGCTCAACGGCTTCGGCCTTGGCGAGACGCATCTCGGCGCCTACGCGGAGAAAGCGCGCGTGAAGGGCGACTGGCTGGTGCGCCTGCCGGCAACGCTCTCGCCGCATGATGCCATGGCGATCGGCACCGCCGGCTACACGGCGATGCTGTGTGTGATGGCGCTGGAGCGGCACGGCCTGAAGCCCGCCGACGGGCCGGTGGTCGTCACCGGCGCCACCGGCGGCGTCGGCTCGGTCGCCATCGCCATCCTCGCCAAGCTCGGCTTCACCGTGCATGCGGTGACGGGCCGGCCGCAGGAGGCCGGCTATCTCAAGTCGCTCGGCGCCAGCGAGATCGTCGCCCGCGAGGAACTCACCGGCGCGGTGAGGCCGCTCGCCAAGGAGCGCTGGGCGGCGGGGGTCGATGCGGTCGGTTCCACGGTGCTGGCGAACGTGCTGTCCATGACCCGCTATGGCGGGGCGGTCGCCGCTTGCGGGCTTGCCGGCGGCATGGATCTGCCGACCTCGGTTGCCCCCTTCATTTTGCGCGGCGTGTGTCTTTTGGGCATCGACTCGGTGATGGCGCCCATTGCGCTGCGCCGGGACGCCTGGAAACGGCTGGAAACCGATCTCGACCGGGCCAAACTGGCCGCGATGACCACCGAAATCCCGCTCTCCATGGTCCCCGACGCCGCCAGGCGGCTGCTGGCGGGCGAGGCAAAGGGTCGAATCGTGGTCAAGATCGGGTAAACATGTTCAGGATTTGTCGACGATCTTGCGCCATAGTGCGCTAGATTCGACGGGCCGGTTCCGGCTCGCTAGTGCCTGGTCGTGTGACGTGGAGTGGGTGATGTTGCGTGCTGTCGTGGCGGCTGGTGTGTTGTTGTCCGCTGTTCCGGCGCTTGCCGGAGAGATGTCCGCCGAAGACGCCCGGCGCTTCGTGATCGGAAAATATTTCACCTACAATTGCTTTGAAGGCACGCGCGGCGGTGGCCGTGTGCATGCCGATGGTTCGGTCGTCGGCACCATTCAGATCCGTGGCGACGGCCCGGTGCGTTACGCGCATATGCCGCCTGGCACCTTGCAGGTGAAGGGCGAGCGCGTCTGCGCCTCGGTGCGCGGCCTGCCGATCGAACCGTGCTTCAACCTGCAGCAGACCAGCGAGCACTCCTTCCGCGGCGCGATCTCGGGTCTCGGTTTTGCCTACTGCGAGTTCACGCGGCGCGGTGGCGACAAACGCATCAATGTCGCGCACGGCAACAAGCCGGTCTCGTTGAAGCCGACCACGACCGCTGACGCAGACTGACGCCCCGCTTTAATCCTTCGCCGGAAAGATCATGCACGTCGTCGTGGCGTGCGCGTAGAGTTTCCCGTCTTTATCTTTGATGTCGCCTTCCGATGTGGCGATGCTACGGCCGCGATGAATGACGCGGCCTTCCGCGCGCACCGGCCCGGTGGTGCCGGTCATGCCGCGCACATAGTTGATCTTCAGTTCCAGCGTCGTCCATGCCTCGCCGGCCTTGAGCGCCGAATAGATCGCGCAGCCAAGCGCCGAATCGAGCAGCGTTGCGGCAAAGCCGCCGTGCACCGAGCCGATCGGATTGTAATGGCGCAGCTCCGGCAGACCCTCGAACACCGCGCGGTTCGGTGAAGCCTCGACCAGATGGAAACCCATCACCGCGCTGATCGGCGGTTGCGGATACGTGCCGTCGACGATGCCGCGGAGGATGTCGATACCGTCGCGCGAGCGCATCGCATCACGCGGCAGCAGGTCGTAACGATAGTCGCTCATGCCTTGTCCTGTGGAGATGACGTCGCGGCGGCGAGATCGAGCCGGAACGGAACGCCTTCATAGGCGCCGTTGCCGGGACCGATGGCGCGGATTGCCTCGATCATGCGACCGCGGCGGCCGAGCGCCTTGTCGGCGAGCGCGATGAAGCGCGAGTTCGGCTGCGCGATCGGCGTTGCCGCGCGGATGGCGCGCGCGATCTCGTGTTCGTCGCGGTCGGGATTGAGCGCGCATACGGTCGTATAGGCTGCGGCCGTCGAGCGGCTGATGCCGGCATAGCAATGGAACACGATCGGCGTGGCGCGGTCCCAGCGTCCGACGAACCGGACGAGCTGATCGACATGATCGTCGAGCGGCGCGGTATAGCCGTCGAGCGGATCGATGATGTCGTCGATGCGCAGCACCAGATGATCGGCACGGGCGATGCCGGGCGGACGCGGCACGACGATGTCGCGAAGCAGCGTCACGACATGGCGCGCGCCGGTCGTGGCGACGGTTTCATTCAGACGGGCGAGCGAGCAGATATGGATCATGGTTCCTGCAGCGCCTTGGCGAGCCGTTCGCGGAACCGCCGCTCCGCGGTCCCGGCCGGCCATGGCGTAAGATAGTCGCGGGCCAGGGCATCGGAAAAGGCCGGCGCCCGCCCAAAAAACCGGACCGCCTCCGCTGGCGCGAAGCCGGCGAGCCGCGTCGCCTCGAGAAATGCCGCGCCGCGGTCGGCGCGCTTGATCATCGTCTCGACGCTCTCCGGCAGCCGGGCCGGAAGGCCGAACCGCACATGGATCGCCGCCAGCAGCCGGCGCTCGACGACTTTGTAGCTGCCGCCGATCACCGCCTTGAACGGCGAGATCATGTCGCCGATCACATATTCCGGCGCGTCGTGCAGCAGCAGCGCGAGGCGGCCGCGCCGGTCGAGACCGGGCGCGCCGTGCCGCGCGATCGCTTCGACCAGCAGCGAGTGCTGAGCGACCGAGAAGATATGCGCGCCGGAGGTCTGTCCGTTCCAGCGCGCGACACGGGCGAGGCCGTGCGCGATATCGTCCGGCTCGATGTCGAGCGGCGAGGGGTCGAGCAGATCGAGCCTGCGGCCGGACAGCATCCGCTGCCACGCACGCAGCGGCTTCGTGCCGCTGGTCGAATGTTTCGGGACGGCTTTCCGCGTCATTTTCGCTTGAAGGCGCGCGCGGCCTTGGCGCCGATTTTCTCGCACGCCTCGTGGCGATGACACGTCACCATGTGATCGTTGACCATGCCGACCGCCTGCATGAAGGCATAGACGATGGTCGGGCCGACGAACTTGAAGCCACGCGCCGCGAGGTCTTTGGAAATCTTCTGCGACAGCGGCGTCTCGGCCGGCACCTGGCTCTTGCTGCGGAACCGGTTCACCTTCGGCGCACCGTCGACATAGCCCCACAACAGGTTGGCGAAGCCCGGTCCTTTCTCCATGATGTCGAGATAGATTTTTGCCGACTTCACCGCGCCCTCGATCTTGGCGCGGTTGCGTACGATACCGGCATCCTGCATCAGGGCTTCGATCTTCTTGTCGGAAAAGCGCGCGATCTTCTCCGGCTCGAAGCCGACAAAGGCTTTACGGAAATTCTCGCGCTTGCGCAGGATCGTGATCCACGACAATCCGGCCTGGAAGCCGTCGAGCATCAGCTTTTCATAGAGCGCACGGTCGTCGTATTCGGGTACGCCCCATTCTTCATCGTGATAAGCGACGTAGAGCGGATCGATACCCGGCCAGGCGCAGCGGTTCTTGCCATCGGCGTGGACTGGCGTGCTCATGCGGGGTTGTCCTGCTCGCCGGGAAAGCGGAAGCGCGCCCAGTGCGGCTTCTCCAGCCAGATCTCGACGCCGCCGGCGCTGATCGGCGTGCCTTGCGCCATGGCGTCGCCGACGCGATCGAGCCGCAGCAGCGCGAGGCCGCGCCCTTTGGCAGTCGAGCCCAGCGCGCCGACATTTTTCTCGCCGGCCACCACGGGCAATCCGGGTAGCGGCGAGGCATCGGCATAACGGATCGGCACGATGCGCGTGCGCGCGGTGCCGCGATGCTCCATGCGCGACACGACCTCCTGGCCGATGAAGCAGCCCTTGGTGAAGTCGACGCCGCCGAGCTGGTCCATGTCGGTCTCGTGCGGAAATACGTCGCCATAGATGAAATCGTGGCCGCCGCGCGGAACGCCGAGCGCGATGCGGTGCGCGTCGTAGCTGTCGTCGTCCGGCGTCAGCGCCGCGCCGAGATCGGCGGCGGCCTCCATCGCGGTGTCGGGCGGCAGGATCACCCGCAGGCCGAGCGCGGGCAGGCGCGGGTCGGGATAACACAGGCCATGTTCGGTCGTCGTCGCGTCATCGCCCCACACGGCCATGACGCCGAGCCGGTCCGACAGGTCTTCGATCGTCACCCTGGCGCGTAGTTTGTAGAAGGTGAGGCGCTTGGTCAGCTCCGGCGCCAGCGCACGCGGCACGTCGATGTAGAATCCGCCGCCGTCGTCCGTCGTCGCCTCGGTGACGATGAAGTCGACGATGATCTTTCCCTGCGGGGTCAGCAGGGCGCAAAAGCGCGCGGCGCCCGGTTGCAACGTGTCGATGCTCGATGTCACCAGCCGGTCGAGGAAGGCACGGGCTTCATCGCCGGATACCCGGATGACCCCACGGTCGGAAAGAAGAGCTGCCTGCATGGTCGTTCGGCTGTTACTCGCGTTCAATCGTCGATTCGCCGGCGGTGGCCGGGAACCTGTGCCGAAGATAGGGGGTCTGGAACGATCCTGCCGCCCGGAAAGTCTTTGATACGAGGAATAGTTGTAGTGCTTTGGGGGTTCTCCCCAAGCAAAATCACGGAAAATCCCGAATTTACGTCTGTGGAATTGCAAACCCGATATGGGTTGTTATGACCGATAATCAGGGAACCTCAACCGGTGCTTCGGGCCGGCTGGGATTGGGGCATGATCGACGATCTGATGCTTCTGAAGGTCTTGGTCGCGGCCGATGGCGCGACCGAGCGCAATTTGTGGCGTCAGGCGGCCGGACAGGCTTCGGTTCCGGTCGAGGTTCTCGAAGCCGGGTCGACCTCCGAGGCAGGCACGCTGCTCAAGCGAGGCGGTGCCGACATCGTCCTGATCTGCGCGGAACTGACCGGCGCGCGGGATCTGGCGACCGCCGCGCAGACCCACGGCTCTGCGCCGCTGGTGGTGGTCGTGCTGCCACGCGACTATCCGATCAAGGTCGATGACCACACCGGCACGGTGCGGCGGCCGACCAGTCCCGAGCAGGCGCGGGACATCCTCAACAACGCGATCCGTGCCCGCATGCCGCTGCGGGCGATGATCGTCGATGATTCCGCGACCATGCGCTCGCTGGTGCGCAAAATTCTCGACGCCACGCATTTCAAGCTGACGGTCGAGGATGCGGCGGAAGGGATTGACGCGCTCACGCGCATGAAGAGCGGATCGGTCGATCTCGTCTTTCTCGACCACAACATGCCGGGCTTGAGCGGCATCGAGACGCTGACCGAGATCAAACGCGAGATGCCGCATGTGGCGGTGGTGATGATGACGTCGCAGATGGAGCCGGCGGTGATCGCCAAAGCCAAAGCGGCAGGGGTGGCCGGCTTTCTGAAGAAACCGTTCTATCCGCGTGACGTCAACGAGGTGCTGACGCGCCACTACGGGCTGCGCGTCTAAAGACTGTTATTGGCGCGGGCGCTCGAGGGTGAACTCGCCGTTGCGGATACGGTCGCTCAAGCCCGAGGCGAAATGCGCGGTCGCGTCCTCGCCATAGGTGGAGACGAATTCCAGGAACGCGGTGAACAGGCTGGCCTGCGCCAGGCAGTCGCCGTCGATGCCGTCGAGGCGCGCTTCGGCCCAGGCTTCCTGCAGATAGCCGAGCGCCATGCGCTTCTGATCGTTATCGGAGGCCAGTTCGGCCGCGGTCGTCTGCATTCCTGATTCCGTTCTCAATTTGTCGCGCATAAGTCCGCGGCCCTGTGACGCAACGGACGTTATCACGGTGCCCCGGAGCGGCGAGGCGCACCTTACCGAAAGGTTAATACCCACAGGGAGTTAGTCGGAAAGCACCGGCCAGGCGGCTAATTCGCGTAGCGGGCGGTGATATCGCGGGCGATCTTGGCGCCCTCGTCGAGATAGCGGCGGATGGCGAAATTGGCCTGTGGAGTGCAGGTCCGATAGGTCTGCTGGAAGCCGCGATAGCCGTGATTGAAGCTCTCGACGATCCGGGCCCGGCGGGGGCCATTGGGGGCCTCGGCGTCGACCAGCGCCTGCATCTCGTTACGCCATTTGCCGCCGTCATTGCTGCCGCACAGCGGCCGCAGATAGTGCAGCGCGCCGAGGATTTCCGACAGCCGGACCAGATCGTTGTCGAACGGCGCGGGAGCGCCTTCGGCCGCCCGCACGGGCGCCGTGGCGAGGGTCGTCAGCAGGCAGGCAGCAAGGGCGAGATGGCGGAACATGACGGTCATATGCGCCCAGCCGATAGCCGCCGCAAGCTCATCAAGCTCCGGCGAGCCGGAGAGCGGTGGCGGCGATCTCGGCCAGCCCCTCGGTGGTTTTCAGTCCGGCGAGCGCATCCACACCGAGCCAATCCCCGGCGTCGTGCTCCTCGTTCAGCACGAATTCCCCGCCGGTCCAGCGGGCGAGGAACGGGAGGACCACGAAATGCCGCGCCACCCGTCCGCCGGGATCACGGATGATCACGTCGCGATGGCCGATCAGCGCGCCGACGGACACATCGAGACCGGTCTCTTCCTTCACCTCGCGGGCGACGGCCGCTTCCAGCGTCTCGCCGAGTTCGACCCCGCCGCCGGGGAACGTATGCCAGCCCATGCCGGGCTGCCGCGCGCGGCGCACGACCAGCAGCTTGCCGTCGCGCACGATCGCGGCGCTGACGGCGAGAAAGGGCCGGGTGGGATAGGTGCGTTCGTCCGTCACGGACGTCAGGAGGCGCGGTTGAGCAGGCTATCGACGGCGCTCTGCGAATTGGGATTCGCCGCCGTGTCGCCATTGATGACGGCGCCTGCGCGCGCCACCAGCGGCTTGAGGCCGCTGACCACGCTGCCGGCCAGTGCCTTGGCCTCGTCCTCGGCGAGATTGGCGCGCATCGCCGTGCAGGTTGCCTGCAGCACGACCGACATCATGTCGCTGATCTGTTCGAGATCCTTGCGCGCCACCGGATCGGCGGCGTCGTAAGCCGCGAGTGCGACCTGCCGGTCCTTGAACCGCGAGGTGGCGAAATGCTCGCGATAGGTCTTCGGGTGCCAGGCCAGCAGATCCTCGCGGCAACTCGGGTCGCTCACGAACAACTCGAGCAGCATGATCGCTTCGTTGAAGTGGTTGAGATAGTCGGTCGCGAGCCAGGTCTTCGGATTGATGTTGGCGGCCGACAAGGATTCTGCGCGCAGCGGCGTCGCGGCATCGGCGTCAGGGGCGAGCGGAGGGGTCGGGACGCGCATGGTGGCACGGGCTCGGCTGGGGATAAGGCGGCTGCCAGTGTCCGGCGCTACGGTTAATTCGGTATTAAGCACATCATGTGCGGCCGTTTCGTCATCACCTCGCCCCCCGACGCGATGCGCCGGCTGTTCGGCTATCGCGAGCAGCCGAATTTCCCGGCGCGGTACAATGTGGCGCCGACGCAGCCGATCCCCGTGGTGCGGCTGATCAACGGCGCGCGCGCGTTCACGCTGATGCGCTGGGGCCTGCTGCCGGGCTGGGTGAAAGACCCGAAGGGCTTCACGCTGCTGATCAATGCGCGCGCGGAGACCGCGGCGGAGAAGCCGGCGTTCCGCAACGCGCTCAAGCGCCGCCGCTGCCTGCTGCCGGCCGATGGCTTCTACGAGTGGAAGCGCGAGGGCGCGCTGAAGCAGCCATATTTCATCCGCCGGCGCGACCGCATGCCGTTCGCCTTCGCCGGTCTGTGGGAAACCTGGAGCGGGCCGGGCGGCGAGGAGATCGATACCGCGGCGATCGTCACCACCGAGGCCAGCGCCGACGTGGCGTCGCTGCATCACCGCATGCCGGTGACGATCGATCCCGACGATTTCGATGCCTGGCTCGACGGCGCCAGTGACGCGGAGGCCGTGCATCGACTGATGCGGCCCGCGCCGGAAGGACAGTTCGAGTTGTTTCCGGTGTCGGACGCGGTCAACAAAGTGATCAATGATGATCCGCGCAATGTGGAAGAAGTCGCGGCACGCGCGATGCCGGCAAAGCCGGAACCCGACAAGGAGTCCGATGTCGCGCGCCCGGATGATGGGCAGATGTCGTTGTTCTAGCCGCTACGGCGTCATCGGCCGACCGTCGAGCCAGCGCGCGAAGATGACGCGCGGTTGTTCCTCGTAGCCGGACGCCCGATAGAAACCGCGCACGCTGTCGTTCTCCGGCCGCACCATCAGCATGATCTTCTCGATGCCGCGCTGGCGCAGCCAGTCTTCCGCCGCGTGCATCATCGTCCGGCCGTAGCCGCCGCGGCGCTTGTCGGGATCGACGGCGACGTAATAGACCCAGCCGCGATGGCCGTCGTGGCCGACCATCACCGTGGCGGTGACGACATTGTCGAGGCAGCCGACCAGCACGTCGGAATTCGTCTGCCCCCGTGCGCGGGCGATGTCGCCGGCGGCGTCGTTCCACGGCCGCGTCAGATCGCAACGCTGCCACAGCGCGACCACCGTATCCGTTTCGGCTTCGGTGATCGGCGCGATGGCGAGTTCGTTCGCAAATGTCACAAGACTTTGCCGGGATTGAGGATGCCGTTCGGATCGAGCGTGCGCTTGATCGCGCGCATCACCTCGATCGCGGTCTTGTCCTTGATCGACGGCAGCAGGTCGCGCTTCATCACGCCGACGCCGTGCTCGGCCGAGATCGAGCCGTTGAGCGACAGCACGATGTCGAACACCACCTTGTTGACGTCGTGCCAGCGCGCGAGCCACGCCTCCTTGTCCATGCCTTCCGGCTGGATCACGTTGTAGTGCAGGTTGCCGTCGCCGAGATGGCCGAAGGCGAGGGGGCGCGAGCCGGGAAACGCTTTTTGCGTGTCCGCATGCGCGCGGGCGATGAATTCCGGAACCTTCGCGAC
>JAHBZF010000074.1 GCA_019635575.1 Pseudolabrys sp.
TTCTGTTTCGGCGGCGCGCGCACGGCGGTTTCGTCGTCATCCGCCTTCACGGTTCGCGACGGATGCAGCGGCGCGATGCTGCGCGTCACCGTCGTCCACAACACGCGCTCCTCGTCGCTCAGACGGCGCCGGCTCATGACCCGCTCATGCCCCACTCATGGGGTCGTCGTGCTGACCGGCGTGGCCGGGGCGATATCATCGGGCCGCGCCCGCGGCAGCGGTACATGCACCGTGGCGACCGGCGCGAGCGCGCGTGGCACCAGCATCACGAACCGGCCGTTCTGCTTGATGCGGCCGGCGACGCTACCGATGTCCTCGCCCGCACCGAAATAGATGTCGGCGCGCGCCGGCCCGACGATGGCGGAGCCGGTGTCCTGCGCAATCATCAGGCGGCGGAAGCGTGTCTCCGGCTTCTCGCTGTCGATCGGCAATTCCGCCTCGATCCAGAACGGCGTGCCGTAGACATGCCGGTTCTTGTCAACCGCGATGGAGCGTCCGGTGGTGAGCGGCACGCCCTGCGCGCCGACCGGCTCCTCGTGCTCGGCCAGTCCCGTTTCGCGGAAGAACACGAACGAGCGATTCTTGCGACGTAGTGTTTTGCCCTCATCCGGATTGGCGTTCATCCAGTCGCGGATGCGATCCATCGACATCGCTTCCTTGTCGATGATGCCGCGGTCGATCAGATCGCGGCCGACCGGATAATACGGCAGGCCGTTATGCGCGTCGTAGTTGAGCCGCAGCAGATGCCCGTCCGGCAGCCGCACCCGCGCCGAACCCTGGATCTGCGCGAAGAACGCATCGACCGGGCTTTTCACGTAGCAGATTTCGAGACCGCGCCCGGCGAGCGCGCCCTCTTCGATTGAGGTCCGGTCGTAGAACGGCACGACCTTGCGCTTGCCGACGAGACGGCCGACCTTCGCGCCCGACGACGGAAACTGCGCCACGCGCTTGCCGCCCGCGACCGCGAGGCTTGCCGGCGCGCGATACATCGGCACGGTGAAATCCGCGGTGGCGACGCGCGAGCCCTCGAACACCGCCTCGTAATAGCCGGTGAGGAAGCCCTGATTGGAATCCAATGGAGAAATTCTAACCGGCCGGAAATTTGCCTCAAAATAGGCGCGCGCCTGCGCGTCGTCGACCTTGCCGCCGCGCAGATGCGCGCAGGCGTGATAGAGACCATCGAGCATCGGCCGCGCGTGGCGTGCCTTATGGTCGGCGCGCAGGATCGCTTTGCAGCTTTCCGCGAACGCGGCGTAAGCGGCCGCCTGGTTGTCGTCGCTCCAGCCGTCGAGCGCGCTCCAGTCAATCGGTTCGAGCTGCGCATCGCGGATCGTCAGCGCGCGCGGCTTCTCCGCATGCGCGGCCGTCGCACCAAGGCAAAGGGATAAGACGGCAAGCGCCCGGCCGATCGTCGCGCGGTGCGGCGAGCGCGGCGACGGCATCGGTCAGCGACCGCCCTCGGTCGCGACCAGCTTCCAGTTCGGGTCGCGCGAGGAGACGTCACGCACGAAGGTCCAGACATCCGTGACATCCGTCACCTTGTCGGGATTACCGTCGATCACCGCGCCGGATTTGTCGCGCGTCACCGACACCATTTGCGAGATGAAGCGCAGCGTGAGCTGCGCCTGCTTGTCGCGCTGTTCGGCGCCGGTGATGGCCGCGGAATCGATGGCGACGAAACGGCTCTCCACCGTCTCGCCGCGCTGCTCGCGCGCGGCAATGGCGGATTCGAAATTCTCGTAGACATCGCGCGACAGGAGATTCTTCAGCGTGCGGCGGTCGCCTTCCGCAAACGCGGTGACGATCATCTCGTAAGCGGCGCGAGCGCCGGTGAGGAAGTGCTTGGCGTCGAACTGCGGATCGACCGCGGCGATCGCATCGAGTCCGGCAGCAACCGGCGTGCCTGCTTCGGCCACGCCCTTCCAGCGATCGACCGGCGCGGCAGCCTCGTCGGCGCTATCGCCGGGCTTTGCCGCCGTCTCGCCGGTGCGGTTCGGCAGCGGAATGACTTTCTTGTCGCTCTTGTCGGCGGAGGGCTGCGCCGGCTGGCGCGCATAGGGATTGCTCGGCGGCCGCTCGCGACCGGTGCGCTGACCGAGCACGCTGCGCAGCCGCAGGAAAATGAACACCGCGAGCGCCAGGAAAATGATGGTGTAGATGTCGAACACGTCAGCCAATTCCCTTCCCAGCACGTCATTCTCACCTTACGCGTCGTCCTGACGCGGTCTCAATACGGTCCTGGGAGCGTTCTGCAGAGCGATCCTGGGCCGGCCCGCCGCAGATCATGTAAGCATGCGGCGCCGATGATCCATAGCCGATCCGACCGGCCGACGGGGCCGCGCCGTGGCGGGCGCGATGTTTCGCCTCAGATGGTTGATCAGATGGGCGAATCTAGACGATTGGCGGAATGCCGCCAACCTCCGGCAAGGGTCCGGGCGATCCCGCCGCACCCTCATTTCGGAGCATAGGTCCCGGAATCCTGTCATAATCCCGACCATGCCCACACCCTCCCGGTCCTCGCCGCTCCGCTGGCTGCTGCTCGCCATCCTGGCCCTGCCGCTTGCCGAATTCGCCGCTTTCATCGCGGTCGCTTTGGCGGTCGGGGTGGTGCAGGCGGCGCTGGGACTGATCGCGCTGTCGCTGCTCGGCGTGGTGCTATGGCAACGGGCACGCGAGCAGGCCACCGGCCAGGTGCGGCTGCGGCTCGACCAGTCGACGATCCAGGCCATCAATCTCGACAATGTCGGGATTGCCCGCTTCGCGGCGGCAATTCTCCTGATGATACCGGGGTTTATCACCGCCTTCGCGGGCCTGCTGGTGCTGATTCCGTCGGTCCGGCACACTGCCGCCGGCTGGCTGCGGCGGGTCGCCGGCGTGGCGCCGCCGCCGGCCGATCCGGATGTGGTTGACCTCGCCCCCGACGACTGGCGCCAGGTTCCCGATCCGCAACTAAAAGACCATCGGACGCCCGGCCGGGCTCACGACCGGGTTGAGCGGCGGCCGGATTAAGCTTCGGCCCGCGCCATCCTTGTTCAAAACCACCCGGCCATGTTAGCCAGCCGCCAACCGTTTCCGACACCCGTATCCGACGAGAGCACGCAATGACGACGACCAATGGCGGCCCCACCCAGCCGGTTCCTCAGGGACAGCCCGGAGCCGATCAGCAGCCGCCCCAGCTCAACGTGCTGGCGCAGTACATCAAGGACTTCTCGTTCGAGAATCCGAACGCCCCGCGCTCGCTGCAGCAGGGCCAGCCGCAGCCGCAGATCGAAATTCAGATCAACGTCAATGTCGGCCCGATGGCGGAAACCGAATTTGAAGTCGTCCTGAAAATCGAGGGCAAGGCGTCGACGCCGAACGGCGTGATGTTCTCGTTCGATCTCGAATATGGCGGCGTGTTCCGCGTGCTCAACGTGCCGCAGGAGAGCCTGCATCCGCTGGTGATGATCGAATGCCCGCGGCTGTTGTTCCCGTTCGCCCGCGAGATCATCGCCAATGGCGTGCGCAACGGCGGCTTCCCGCCGCTTCTGATCGACCCGGTCGATTTCGTCGCGCTCTATCGTCAGAAGATGATGGAGCAGCAGCCGACGGCGAACGCGCAGCCGGCGTAATGCGCCGGCGTCTTCGTCAGCGATAAACCTTCCACATCGCCTCGTCGCCCAAAGTGGCGACGAAGGCATCATGCGCGGCCTGTTCGGCCTCGGTGATGCGCGGCGGCAATGGCGTCGGACGCGGGCGCGCATTGCGGCTGCCCGATGAGGTCGTCGCGGCGCGCGCGGTATCGAGCAGAATCAGCGACGCCTGCCGCGCGCCGATCAGCTCCAGATAAACCTCGGCGAGCAATTCCGCGTCGAGCAGCGCGCCGTGCTTGGTGCGCTTGGAATTGTCGATGCCGTAACGCACGCACAGCGCGTCGAGATTATACGGGCCGGCGGAATGCTTGCGCCGCGCAAGCAGCAATGTATCGACCAGCCGCTCGCTGGCGATCAGCGGCCGTTTCAGCAGCTTCAGTTCGGCGCAGAGGAAGCCGTGGTCGAACTGCGCGTTGTGAATGACCAGCGGCGCATCGCCGATGAAATCGAGAAAGCCGTCCACCACTTCGGTGAATTTCGGCATCGTCGCCAGAAATTCGGTCGACAGACCGTGCACGGCGAAAGCTTCGGCCGGCACGTCGCGTTCCGGGTTGATGCGCTGGTGATAGGTGCGGCCGGTGGGGAACCGGTTCACCAGTTCGACGCAGCCGATCTCCACCAGCCGATCGCCCTTGAGCGGGTCGAGCCCGGTGGTTTCCGTATCGAGAACGATTTCGCGCAGCATATTACCCGGTCCCGTGTTCGCCCGAATCGCGGCGGCGCGACGTCATTGTAGCCGCGACTTTCAGAATGTCCGCCACCTGCGCGCGCGCCGCATCGAAGCCTTGCGACGTATCCACGATGAAATCGGCGCGGCGACGCTTGTCGGCGTCCGGCATCTGCCGGAACAGCAGTTGCTCGAACCGCTCGGCGGTCATGCCCGGTCGCGCCAGCACGCGCTCGCGCTGCACCTCGTGCGGCGCCGACACCACCACCACCGCGTCGCAGGCGCGCTCGGCGCCGGTCTCGTAGAGCAGCGGAATGTCGAGCACGGCGACGCCAGCGCCCGTGGCGCGGGCAGCTTCGAGGAATTGCTCGCGATCCCGCGTCACCAGCGGGTGCACGATCGCTTCGAGTTTCTTCAGTTGCTCCGGCTTGCCGACCACCTGCGCGCCAAGCACGGTCCGGTCGACACTGCCGTTACGGGTCGAACCGGGAAACGCCGCCTCGATCGGCGCCACCGCCGCGCCGTCATAAAGTTTGTGCACCGTCGCGTCGGCGTCATGCACCGGCACGCCGGCTTCGGCGAACATCCGCGCCGTCGCCGATTTCCCCATGCCGATCGATCCGGTCAGTCCGAGTATGATCATGGAAAAACGGTCATCGTTGTCTCACGCTGCTACCAGCTTCGCCTGCCGCATATAGGCCAGCAACGGCAGCAACGGCATGCCGACGATGGTGAAATAGTCGCCCTCGACCGTGTCGAACAGATGGATGCCCGGCCCCTCGATCTGATAGGCGCCGACGCTCGAGAGCACCGCGGCGCCGGCGGCGTCGAGATAAGTCGTGATCATCGCCTCGTCCAGAGCGCGCATGCGCAGCCGCGCCGTGGCGCAATGGTCGAACAAAATCTGTCCGTCGCGCGCGAGCGCAATGCCGGAATGCAGCGCATGGGTCTGTCCCGACAGCGCGCGCAGTTGCGCGGCCGCGCCATCACGGCCCTGTGGTTTGGAAAAGCGTTGCTCGCCCAAAGCCAGCGTCTGATCCGCGCCGAGCACCAGCCGTCCCGGCAGTTGCGCGGAAATCGCCAGCGCCTTGGCACGCGCCAGCATCACCGCCACGCGGTCGGGTGCCGTCACGCCACTTTCCTGTTCCACCACACGCTCGTCGATCTGCGCCGGCATGATCTCCAGCGGAATTGCCGCCGCGGCCAAGACCTTGCCGCGCACCTCGCTGCGCGAGGCGAGCACCAGCGGCGCGCCGCCGCGCCAGAGTCCGACGCCTGCCATCTCACACTCCCGGCGCGCGCTTGCGCTCGGTGTAAAGCCGCAGCACTGCCGCCGCCGTCTCTTCGATCGAGCGGCGGGTGACGTCGATCAGCGGCCAGTGGTGCTTGGCGCACAGCCGCCGCGAGAATGCCACCTCCTCCGCCACCGCCGTGCGGTCGATGTAGCGGTCGTCGTCGCGATGTGCGTTGAGGCCGAGCAACCGGTTCTCGCGGATCTGGACGATCCGCTCCGGACTCGCATAGAGACCCACCACCAGCGGCCGTTTCAGGTTCTCCACATCCGGCGATACCGGCACGCCCGGCACCAGCGGCACATTCCCGGTCTTCACGCCGCGATTGGCGAGATAGATCGAGGTCGGCGTCTTCGAGGTACGCGACACGCCGACCAGCACCACATCGGCATCGTCGAGCGTCTGCGTGTTCTGTCCGTCGTCATGCATCATGGTGAAGTTGAGCGCCTCGATGCGATTGAAATACTCGGCGTTGAGTACATGCTGCGCGCCGACGCGATGCAGCGTCTCGGCTCCGAGATAGGACTGGAACAGCCGCAGCACCGGCCCGAGGATCGACATGCACGGCAGGTTCAGCTCGCGGCAATGGTTCTCGAGGCTTTCGATCAGGTCTTCCTCGATCAGCGTGAACAGGACGAGGCCCGGCGTCTCTGCGATCTCGCTGAGCGCGTGGTCGAGCTGCTTCTTGGTCCGCACCATCGGGTAGACGTGTTCGACCGGCTGCACATGCGCGTACTGGGCGGCGGCGGCGCGCGCCACGGTGATCAGGGTTTCGCCGGTCGAGTCCGACACGAGATGCAGATGGAAGTAGCCGGTCTGGGGCATCGGATAACGCTGTGACGAGCCTGTGGATGATGCGGGACGAGGCCACACCGAAACGGGCGAGGCAAGCCGCGCGCGGGATGACGTGCCAGCCTATCAACATCCGTGCCTTCGGGAGAGTCCTCGGCACGCAGACCGGTGGTCACGTAAACGCTGTGCGCAGGACAATGGGAATTATGGGGGTGACGCACCGGAAAAGCCCGGAATAATGGCAGACTCTCCGTGACAACCATTTCCTGCTGGTGAGCGAGGGGTTGGGGAGAACACTGGCTGCATCGGGGACAAGATGTGGACAGCAAAGCATGAGTCCAATCCCCGCCCTAACAACTACAACAACCAGAATCTCTAGATAGTATGAGGAAGGGCGAGACCGCCGGGAGAGCGTGTACAACTCTCGAACACCAGCGGATCAAGCAGGGGTCCGTAAGGGACTCTCGATCGAAGGATGGCTCATGTATCTCTGGGTGAAGGCGATCCACATCATCGCAGTGATCGCCTGGATGGCGGGAATGCTCTACCTCCCCCGTCTGTTCGTCTATCATTGCGACGCCGAACCGGGCTCGGCGCAGGCCAACACCTTCAAGCTGATGGAACGGCGTCTGCTGCAGGTGATCATGCTGCCGGCGCTTCTGGTCACCTGGGCGCTCGGCTTCTGGCTGGTGCTGCAAGGGGGCTTCCTCAAGGAGGGCTGGTTTCACGGCAAGCTCGCTTTGGTGCTGGCGATGACCGCCCTGCACGGCCTGTTCGCCCGCTGGGCCGCCGCCCTGGAGCGCGACCACAACCCCCACAGCAAGAAATTCTACCGTATTATCAATGAGGTAGTAACACTTCTGCTGATCGGGATCGTCATCCTGGTGGTGGTCAAACCGTTCTAGAGCAAGACTTTTCGCATCTCCGGCCTGGTGTGCTCTTGCGAAGCAGGGCGGACTTTTCTATTTTGAGTCCATCCCACCGAACGCAGGCTGATGCTGTCGCGGTCCGGTCCCTCGATCCCTGATCTCCATCAGGTTCTTGGGGCGGACAAGTAGGACCGGGACAAACTCCCCGTCTCCAGACGTCATCGCACGTTCACAGCCAGCAAGACCGCAGCACGACAGATCACCCGATCGACCCCGCGACTCTTCGCTCCCTTCCCTCCTCTTTCGTCGGCGCACCCTGGGATCGCCGCCGGTTTCTCAACAGGACTCCCCCGCATGCGGGAAATGAAACTTCAAGACCTCAAATCCAAGACACCGGCGGAGCTGGTCGCTTTCGCCGAGGAAAACCAGGTGGAGAACGCCAGCACCATGCGCAAGCAGGAGCTGATGTTCGCGATCCTCAAGCAACTGGCCGCGCAGGAAGTCGATATCATCGGCGAAGGCGTGGTCGAGGTGCTGCCGGACGGCTTCGGCTTCCTGCGCTCGCCGGAATCCAACTATCTGTCCGGGCCTGACGACATCTATGTCTCGCCGTCGCAGATTCGCCGCTTCGGTTTGCGCACCGGCGATACGGTCGAAGGCCAGATCCGTTCACCCAAGGAGGGCGAGCGCTATTTCGCCCTGCTCAAGGTCAATCTGCTCAACTTCGAAGACCCGGAGAAGGCCAAGCACAAGGTCAACTTCGACAATCTGACGCCGCTTTATCCCGACGAGCGGCTGAAGATGGAGCATGACGATCCGACCAAGAA
Source organism: Pseudolabrys sp. (assembly GCA_019635575.1). Taxonomy (GTDB): domain Bacteria; phylum Pseudomonadota; class Alphaproteobacteria; order Rhizobiales; family Xanthobacteraceae; genus Pseudolabrys. The sequence goes on from JAHBZF010000074.1 coordinate 8,080, forward strand.
GGATCTCTCGGCTCGCGTCATCGATATCGTCTCGCCGATCGGCAAGGGCCAGCGCGCGCTGATCGTCGCGCCGCCGCGCACCGGCAAAACGGTGCTGCTGCAGAATATCGCCCACTCGATCACGGCCAATCATCCGGAATGCTATCTGATCGTGCTGCTGATCGACGAGCGGCCGGAAGAAGTCACCGACATGCAGCGCTCGGTGAAGGGCGAGGTGATTTCCTCGACCTTCGACGAGCCGGCGTCGCGCCACGTCGCGGTGGCCGAAATGGTGATCGAGAAGGCGAAGCGCCTGGTCGAGCATGGCCGCGACGTGGTGATCCTGCTCGATTCGATCACCCGCCTCGGCCGCGCCTACAACACCGTCGTGCCCTCTTCGGGCAAGGTGCTGACCGGCGGTGTCGATGCCAACGCGTTGCAGCGGCCGAAGCGCTTCTTCGGCGCGGCGCGCAACATCGAGGAAGGCGGCTCGCTGACCATCATCGCGACCGCGCTGATCGATACCGGCTCGCGCATGGACGAAGTGATCTTCGAAGAGTTCAAGGGCACCGGTAACTCGGAAATCATCCTCGACCGCAAGGTCTCGGACAAGCGCGTCTTCCCGGCGATCGACATCACCCGCTCCGGCACCCGCAAGGAAGAGCTGCTCACCGAGCCGCAGCAGCTCAAGAAGATGTATGTGCTGCGCCGCATCCTCAATCCGATGGGTACGATGGATGCCATCGACTTCCTCTTGGACAAGCTGCGCAATACCAAGACCAACGGCGAGTTCTTCGAATCGATGAACACGTAAGTTGTCGGCATCCATGGATTCAGAGCGGCCGGGTTTTGCCCGGCCGTTTTGTTTTAAGCTGCACCGGATGTTAAGGCTCGCATGATAGTCAGCCTGTGATGCAGCAACACCCGGCGACAATTCGTCCGCTGGTCCGGCCTGATCTCGTCAGGGCCGCAGCTTTGTGCTGGATTGCCGTTGCTGCCGTGGCCACCGTAGTCAGCGTTGTCCAGCATCTGCAACACGGTCTGACCAACACAGCCGGCGAACCGCTGGGCGCGGATTTTATCAACACCTGGACCGGCGCTGCGCTGGCATGGCGGGGGCAAGCACAGACGGTCTACGACTGGCTCGCCTATCACGCGTTTCAGGAACAGATCGTCGGCGCGCCACTGGATTTCTATCACTATAGCTATCCGCCGGTGCTGCTGTTGCTGGCGCCGCTTGGCGCGCTGCCTTATCTCGTCGCACTTGGCGTGTGGACGCTGTGCGGCTGGCTTGTGTTTTATCTCGCGCTGCGCAACGCCTTTCCTCATCATGCGCTGTTGCTCGCGTTGGCCGCGCCGGCCGTGCTCGTCAATACGCTTGGCGGGCAGAACGGCACATGGTCGGCGGCCTTGCTCGCCGGCGGATTGTGGCTGCTTCCGCGCCGGCCAATTATCGCCGGAATTCTGTTCGGTCTGTTGATCTATAAGCCGCAGCTCGGCTTGCTGCTGCCGGTCGCGCTGCTGGCCGGGCGGGAAGGCCGGACGTTCGGTGCCGCAGCGGTGACGGCCGTAGTTCTGGTCCTCGCCAGCATTCTGTTGTTCGGCTTCGAGCTGTGGCCAAGCTATCTCCGCAACGCGGAAACCTTACGCGCCACGATCCTGGAGGACGGCACCGGCGTCTGGCATCGCATGGTGTCGGTTTTCGTGTTCGCCCGACGCATCGGCTTCGACGCTTCCGGCGCTTACGCGATGCAGTTGATTGTCGCCGTGCCGGTTGCCATCGGCGTCGCCATTGCCTGGTGGCGAAACTGGCCGGCCGATTTGCGCAACGCGCTCACCGTGGTCGGAACCTGTCTGGTGACGCCGTATCTGCAGGACTACGATCTGGTGATGGCGGTGTTCGCGGCGGCTGCATTGCTGGCAGCGATGATGCCACACACGCAGATGCTTGCGGTGATCGGCGCCGGTTTATTGTTGGTCGTTCCCCTGCTGGCGGCGCCGGTCGGATTGGCGACCGGGCTGTCGATCGGCGCGGTGATGCTCGCACCGGTGTTTCCGATCATCTGGATGATGAAACGCCGCGCCGATACGATGACGCCCTTTACGTCTGCATCGATTCAACAGCAGCCCTAATTCCGTCCGGCGTCGTCACCGGCAGCGAGCAGGTTTCGCCGACGCAGACGAACGCCGCCGCGCCGTTCGCTGCCTCGATCTTGTTTCGAGCCGGATGATTGTCCGGCAGCGCATCCGCTGATGGCGCGCGCAGCACCATCCGGTCGGTGAACGGTGCGGCCAGTGCGGCATCGATCAATGCTTGCGCCGCCTCGCCTGAGCCCGTGACGACGATCTCGGCGCCGCGTAAGCGCAGGTCGAGCGCGTTGAGCAACGCCACATGCGCGAACAGATTCTTCTCCGCGATGACGAGCACGCCGTCGAACAGTTGATCCGCCCGCGCGCGGAAACGGTCGTCGCCGCTCGCAGCCGCGAGCCGGACGAGGTTCGCCGCCGCCACCGCATTGTGGTTGGGGATGGCATCGTCGGCGGTGGAATGCGGCCGCACCACCAGCCCCTCCGCGTCATCGGCGGTGAGGAAATAGCCGCCGGTTGCTGGATCGATGTAATGCCGCTCGAGCGCGTCCTGCCAGCGCAGCGCCTGGGCAAGATAGTCGCCCTCGCCGGTCGCTTCGTGGAGCGCCAGTGCGGCGCGGATCATCGCCGCGAAGTCCGACGCAAGCCCCGGAAACAGCAGCCGGCCGTCGCGCCAGGAGTGGCCGAGACGGTCATCCTTTGTCATCGACGCAGCGATGAATGCGAACGCCCGCTGCGCTATCGCGATCCACGACGGCTCACCGAACGCGACGCCGGCATGGACCAGCGCGGCGATCATCAGCCCGTTCCAGTCGGCCAGTACCTTGTCGTCGAGGCCGGGCCGCACCCGCGCGGTCCGGGTTTGCAGTAGCTTGGCGCGTAACGCAGTGAGCCTCTGCTCGTCGGCTTCCGTGCGCTCCGGCGCCTTGAGGCGATTGAGGATGGTGTGGCCCTCGAAATTCCCTTCGGGCGTCACATCGTAAAATCGTGCGAAATAGGCCGCATCCTCCACGCCGAGCACGCGGTCGATCTCGTCGGGCGACCAGACATAGAACTTGCCCTCCTCGCCTTCGCTGTCGGCATCGAGAGAGGCGCTGAACGCGCCTTCCGCCGTGGTCATCTCGCGCGTGAGCCAGCCGACAGTTTCCGTAGTGCGCTGTCGGAACAACGGCTTGCGCGTACGTTGCCAGGCGAGCGTCAGCAGATCGAGTAGCTGCGCGTTGTCGTACAGCATCTTCTCGAAATGCGGCACCAGCCAGCGCTCGTCGACCGAGTAGCGTGAGAAGCCGCCGCCGAGATGATCATAGATGCCGCCCTCGCTCATGCGATCGAGTGTCAGCTCCATGGTCTCGAAGAATCGCGTATCGCCGCTGCGCCTGCCGGCGCGCCAAAGAAACTCCAGCATCGCCGGCTGCGGGAATTTCGGTGCGCCGCGCAGCCCTCCATTGACGCCGTCGAACGCATTGCCGAGTTGACCGGCGAAGCCCGTCAATTCGCGCAGGCCGATCGCCGGTCTTGTGCTGCCAGTTGCGCCGCCGTGCGCGCGCTCCGCCAGCGCCGCGAGCAGGCCCGCGCGGTTCTGCGCGATCTTCTGTGGTTCCTGATGAAAGATGCGCGAGACTTCGCGCAGCACGTCGGCGAATGCCGGGCGGCCGTAACGCGACACGTTCGGGAAATACGTGCCGCCCCAGAACGGCTCGCCCTTCGGCGTCAGAAACATCGTCAATGGCCAGCCGCCCTGCTCGCCGAGATGATGCAGCGCCTGCATGTAGATCTGGTCGATGTCGGGCCGCTCCTCGCGATCCACTTTGATGTTGACGAACAGCTCGTTCATCACCGCCGCGGTCGCATCGTCCTCGAAGCTCTCATGCGCCATCACATGGCACCAGTGGCAGGCGGCATAGCCGACCGAGAGCAGGATCGGCCGGTTGGTCCGCTGTGCTTCCGCGAGCGCCGCCGGCGACCACGGCCACCAGTCCACCGGATTGTGCTGATGCTGCAGCAGATAGGGGCTGGTCTCGCCCGCAAGACGATTGCTGTGGCGATTGGTATTGGTCGCAGGTGTGATGGCGGAGGACATGATGCTTCCGATATGGGTAGAACGAACGACGTTGTGAACTTTCCGGTGAACTTGCCCGATAATGCGGCAGGGCGACACCTATCCGATCGCTAACCTCGTGAGACCGATTTGGCATCTTCGCGCGACACCATCTTTGCTCTTTCGTCCGGGCGGCCGCCGGCGGCAATCGCGGTGATCCGGATTTCCGGACCGCGCGCCGGCACCGCGCTGGAGGCGCTGACCGGTCGCATTCCGCCGCCGCGCAAGGGCGTGCTTGGCCGAATTCGCGAAACTCCGGGCGGCGAGATGATCGATGAGGCGCTGGTGCTCTGGTTCCCTGGGCCGAACAGCGAGACCGGCGAGGACGTGGCCGAGCTGCAATTGCATGGCGGCCAGGCGGTGATCGCGGCGACCTTGCGGGTGCTTGGCGCGATGGAGGGGCTGCGGCTGGCCGAGGGCGGCGAGTTCACCCGGCGCGGGTTCGAGAACGGCAAGCTCGACCTGACCGCAGTGGAGGGGCTGGGCGATCTGATCGCCGCTGAGACCGACGCACAGCGCCGGCAGGCCTTCCAGCAGATGAAGGGGCTTCTGGGCGACCGGGCCGAGACCTGGCGGCGGCGGCTGGTCGAGGCGCTCGCTCTGGTCGAGGCGCGGATCGACTTTTCCGACGAGGCCGATGTGCCGGAGGATCTGCTGGGTCCGGCGCTGACGATTGTGCAGGGGCTGCGCGACGAGATCGCGGCGGCGCTGGCCGATGGCCGGCGCGGCGAGCGGTTGCGGGACGGGCTGGTGGCGGCGGTCACGGGGCCGCCCAATGCCGGCAAATCGACCTTGCTCAATCGGCTGGCGCGGCGGGACGTGGCCATTGTTTCACCGGTTCCCGGTACGACGCGGGATGTGATCGAGGTGCATCTCGATCTGAACGGGTATCCGGTAACTCTGCTCGACACTGCCGGTATTCGGGAATCGGCCGATCCGGTGGAGCAGGAGGGTATTCGCCGCGCGCGGACGCGGGCGGAGGCGGCGGACCTCATTCTTTGGCTTTCTGATTCGGGAGAAGAACCACCATTCGGTTCTTCGATCCCCGTATGGAAACTCCGAACCAAGGTTGATCTTCTTGATAAAGATAAGAATCTATATTCATTAACTGAAAATGAATTCTCTATATCTTCAAAAACAGATATTAATATTCATTTATTGATCGATCGATTGAGCAGCTTCGCTGCATCATCCTTGCAAAGCCAGACGCCGGCTCTGGTGACGCGGGAGCGCCATCGCGGGTTGCTGCAGGCGACTTTGGCCGGCCTGACCGAAGCTCTGGCGCAAACCGAGCACGAACTGGTCGCGGAATCGCTCCGTCGGGCAGCCGATGCGCTCGGTCGACTCACCGGCCGGATCGATGTGGAGGATGTGCTCGACGTCATCTTCCGGGATTTCTGTATCGGCAAATAAGCCCGCTACAACGAGTGACCCTGTTTCACGTGAAACAGGGCTATGGATACAGCTTAGAGCTGTATTAACGGGATATTCAGCTTATTGTGTCAGAAAACCGGAGCTCCCCGCCGGGATTGCTCCATGCTTTTCCTGTCTGCTCGGGCCGCTGCCAGGGCTTCCGTTTCCCCGACAATTAAACCGCCGTCGCTGCCGGAACCGGATGCTGCCGCGTTGGCGCAGGATCGCGCGGTGCGGGAAGCCATCGATCTGCTGGAACTGGACCTGACCGGCATGGTGCGGACGGTGGCGCGTGCCACCGATACCGTTCAGACCGGAAGCCGGGCGTCTGCGGTGGCATTGGCAGCGATCCGGGATCGGGCCGGCCGGTTGGCGGACGCCGCTCAAATCGCAAAGCGGAGCAGCCAGCATTTTGCCGATGCCTCCGAGGAATTGGCTCACTCCGCAGCCGAGATCGGCCGGCGCATGCAGGAAGCCGATGGTCTGGCCGCCAATGCCGCAACGGCGGCGGACGCCGCGACCGTCAGTGTCGACGGGCTGCGGCTTTCGACTGCCGATATCGGCAACGTCGTCAATCTGATCGCCGCTATTGCACGGCAAACCAATCTTCTCGCTCTCAATGCCACCATCGAGGCGGCGCGGGCCGGCCAGGCGGGCCGGGGTTTTGCCGTCGTCGCCCAGGAGGTGAAGGCGCTATCTTTGCAGACCCAGCATGCCACCGCCGAAATCCGGGAGAAAATCGATCTTTTGCAGCGTTCGGCGGGATCGTCGATCAGCGCGGTAAGTCAGATCGCCGGTGTACTGGGTTCCCTGCGGCCTTTGTTTGCCGAGGTTGCGGGTGCGATCGGGCAGCAGGCGGAAACCACCAATATCCTGTCGGAAAATGCGGCCGATAGCTCGCGGTTCGTTGCCGAAGTGGCCGATGACGTCTGCGAGATCGAGAAGGACGTGGAGGGTGCCCGCGACCATGGCTCGGCTGTGGATCGGTCAGGGTATGAGGTAGCGACCCAGGTCGACAGGCTGAGAACCCGTTGCCTGATTTTCCTTCGGCAGTCGCAGATCGGCGACCGGCGACGTCATGACCGTCTGCCGTGCGAGCTGGCAATGAGCCTGACCACGGCTTCCGGGGAAATTCACGGTTTGAGCGTCGATCTGTCCGAGGGTGGCGCGCTGATGCGATCGCTTGGAGCCGAAAACGCTGTATCCGGCGCTGTCGGGCTGGTTCGGTTGACCGGGGTCGGTAGCTGTGCGGTTCAGGTGATCAATCGATCGGCGCTCGGACTGCACCTGGCGTACCGCGATATGACCGATGGTTTCCGCGCTGCGTTGGGCGACAAGCTCGCGGCGATCCGGGCGGAGAACACGGAATTCATCGACCGGGCCATTGCGGCGGCGGGACAGATCTCGGTTCTGTTTGAAGGAGCGATCCGCTCGGGTGCTGTTTCACGTGAAACACTTTTCGACAATGACTATGTACCGATCGCAGGATCGGACCCGCAACAATTCCAGACCCGGTCCCTGGCCTGGCTTGAAAGCGTCCTGCCGACGATCCAGGAGCCGCTGCTGAAAAGCGACGCGCGAATGATCTTCTGCGCGGCCGTTGATCGGAACGGTTATCTACCGGTGCACAATGCCGCATTCGCGCAGCCGCAGCGACCGGGTCAGCCGGACTGGAATGCGACCCACGCTCGCAATCGGCGTATCTTTGATGATCGCGCAGGCCTTGCCGCCGCGCGTAATGTCCGTCCGTATCTGATCCAGAACTACCCACGGAATATGGGCGGAGCGACCGTGATGATGCGGGAGATCGACGTTCCGATCCGCGTCGATGGGCAGCATTGGGGTGGTTTCCGCACCGCCTACAAGCTTTGATTTCGCCTCGCTGAATCTGTATGCCGATCAGCCTGAATGCCGGACACGGCATCGGCTATGGGCTTCGCGACATGACATTCGATGTGGTGGTGATCGGAGGCGGGCACGCCGGCTGCGAGGCTGCGGCCGCGGCGGCGCGCATGGGCGCGCGCACGGCCCTTTTGACCCATCGGTTCGACACCATCGGCGCCATGTCGTGCAATCCGGCCATCGGCGGCCTCGGCAAGGGCCATCTGGTGCGGGAGATCGATGCCCTCGACGGCCTGATGGGCCGGGTGGCCGATCGCGGCGGCATCCAGTTCCGCGTTCTTAACCGGCGGAAGGGACCGGCGGTGCGCGGCCCGCGCGCCCAGGCCGACCGGGCGCTCTATCGCGCCGCCATGCAGGGACTATTGCAGGAGCAACAGGGCCTGACGGTGCGCGCCGATGGGGCAGAAGATCTGTGCCTCGGGACAGGGGGAAGAGTTACCGGTGTCGTGACAGGAAGCGGCGCCGTGCTGGCGGCCGGGGCGGTGGTGATCACCACCGGGACCTTCCTGCACGGCGTCATTCATATCGGCACGACCCAAGTGCCGGCCGGCCGCGTCGGCGAACGCCCGGCTCTCGGCCTCGCGGACGCGCTGCGCCGGCTCGGATTGCGCATGGGACGCCTGAAAACCGGTACGCCACCGCGCCTCGATGGCCGTACCATCGCCTGGGGGGAGCTGGCTGAGCAAGCAGGAGACGAGCCGCCACAGCCGTTCTCCTACCTCACGGAAGCCATCACGACGCCGCAGATCGTTTGTGGCGTCACCGGAACGACGCCGGCCACGCATGCGCTGATCCGCGCCAACCTTGACCGTGCACCCTTATACTCCGGGCAGATCCGCTCGACCGGACCGCGCTACTGCCCCTCGATCGAGGACAAGGTGGTCCGTTTCGCCGACCGCGAGCGGCACCAGATCTTTCTCGAACCCGAAGGGCTAGACGATCATACGGTGTATCCCAATGGCATCTCGACCTCGTTGCCAGCCGAGGTACAAGGGGCGCTGCTGGCAACCATTCCGGGGCTCGAGCGGGCAGCGATGCTGCGGCCCGGTTACGCCATCGAGTACGATTGCGTCGATCCGCGCGAACTCAAGCCGACGCTTGAGACCAAGTCGGTCGCCGGCCTGTTCCTGGCCGGCCAGATCAACGGAACGACCGGCTATGAGGAGGCGGGTGCTCAGGGACTGGTCGCCGGCCTGAACGCCGCGCTCCACGCCGGCGGCGGCGAAGGCGTCACCTTTAGCCGCGCCGATGGCTACCTCGGGGTGATGATCGACGACCTGACCACGCGGGGCGTCGCCGAGCCCTACCGGATGTTCACCTCGCGCGCCGAGTACCGTTTGTCGCTCCGGGCCGACAATGCCGACCAGCGGCTTACCCTGACCGGGCTGAAGCTGGGCCTTGTAGGCCGCGCCAGGGCGGAGGATTTCTTGCGGCGTTCAAAGGCGCTGGAGGAGGCGAGGGCGCTCTGCCGGTCCCTCACGCTAACCCCCAACGAAGCTGGCCGCCACGGCATTCACCTCAACCGCGACGGCGTGCGGCGGACGGCGTTCGACCTCCTGTCCTATCCGGACATCGATCTCGGCGTGCTCGCCCGCGTCTGGCCACAGCTTGGCGAGCTCGACCGATTCGCGTCCGAACAGATCGAGATCGAGGCCAGGTACGCGGTCTATCTCGACCGCCAGAACGATGACATCGGCAGCCTCAGGCGGGACGAGGCCGTGGCCATACCCGCCGACATCGACTACGGCGCGCTGGCCGGCCTCTCCAACGAACTCCGCGAAAAGCTCGCCCTCGTCCGCCCGGCAAGCCTGGCGCAGGCCGGCCGCATCGAAGGGATGACGCCGGCGGCGCTGACGCTGGTGCTTGCTGAAGCGCGCCGTCGGGGACGCCAGGCCGCGTGAGTGTCGGCGCGGACGACGTTACGGCGCTCCAAGGCATCGTCCCTGTTTCACATGAAACGGCGGAAAGACTCGCGACCTTCGTCGCGCTGTTGCGCAAATGGCAGCCGGTCGAGAACCTCGTCTCGCCGAAGACGCTGCCGGAGATATGGAGGCGGCACGTCGCCGATTCGGCGGAACTCGTCCGCCTGTTTCCCGATAGTCGCACCTGGCTCGACCTCGGCAGCGGTGCCGGCTTCCCCGGGCTGGTGGTTGCGCTCACCGGCGCTCCCGGCACACACGTCCACCTCGTCGAAAGCAATGTCCGGAAGTGCGCCTTCCTGAGGACCGTGATCCGCGCTACCGACGCGCCGGCGACCGTCCATGAAGGGCGCGTCGAGGCCGTGCTCCGGGATTGGCGAGTGCCGGTCGACCGGATTTCCGCGCGGGCGCTCGCAGCCCTGCCGGAGTTGCTCGCCATGGCGGAACCGCTGATGGCGCGCGGCGTTCCGGCGGCCTTTCACAAGGGCGAGGATTTCCGGCGCGAAGTCGCGGAAGCGTCTCAATCCTTCGCCTTCGATCTGGTAGAACATCGAAGCCGAGTCGGAGAGGGAGTGATTCTGGAGATCACCAACCTCGGGCGGAAACCGCGTCAGGCTTAACCTTTTGGTCACCATTTCCACGATGGGCCTTCCGAAATCGCCACGGGTGATTGCCCTCGCCAACCAGAAAGGCGGCGTCGGCAAGACCACGACTGCGATCAACCTCGGGACCGCGCTGGCCGCCATTGGCGAAAGCGTGCTCATCGTC
>JAHBZF010000075.1 GCA_019635575.1 Pseudolabrys sp.
CAGCTTGATGCCTTCCGGCGGCACCAGATCCAGGAACGGATCGTGCTGCGGGGGCGCCGCGCGGTGCACGGCGTCCAGCACGCTCTCGTATTGCTGCGGGCCGGTGATCGACAGCACGTCGGGATATTTGTCGGCGATCTGCTCGGGCTCGGCGCCCATGCAGCCGGTGACGATCACCTTGCCGTTCTCGTTGAGCGCGTCGCCGATGGCGGCGAGCGACTCCTCCTTGGCGCTGTCGAGGAAACCGCAGGTGTTGACGATGACGAGATCGGCGCCCGGATGCTCGCGCACCAGCTCATAGCCCTCGGCGCGCAGCCGGGTGATGATCCGTTCGCTATCGACCAGCGCCTTGGGGCAGCCGAGCGAGACGAAGCTCACTTTCGGCGCCGCTGCGCCTTTGGCGGTTTCTTCAGGGTGCATGATGGCCAGAGGTTGTTCCGCGGCAGGGGCTACCCGCAACCGGCGGCAAGATCAAGGCAGCCCACCTCGGAGGCTGCCCATCTGGTGGGCCGTCCGGCCGCTGACGAGTTGTCAGCGCGCCCCGGCCTTATATGCTCTCGGTCCGGATATGAGAGAGGCCGGTGTGTCAGCCAGGCTTCCGATGGGAATGGAAAAACGATGAAACTCGTGACTTTTCGGGCGTCAGGTGAGGAGCGGCTGGGACTGCTCGCAGGCGCGGTGGTGATCGATCCGCTGCGGGCCGGTGGCGATCCGGGCCTGTTCGCGAACGCGTTGGCGTTCATCAAGGGCGGGGACCGTTCGCTGAAGGCCGCGCGCGACATCCTCGCCCGCAAACCCGCCGACGCGGCGATGCCGCTCGATCGGGTCGCGCTGGCAGCGCCGATCCGGCCCTCGACCATCCTGTGCAGCGGCAGCAACTACCACGACCACAACGCCGAAAAGGCCAATACGCCGATCAGCGGCAAGGAACCCGAATTCTTCGTCAAGACCGCGGATTGCGTGGTCGGGCCGGACGAGCCGGTGCTGTTCGACGAGCGGTTCTCGAAGAAGATCGACTGCGAGACGGAACTCGCGGTCGTGATCGGCAAACCGGGCCGTTTCATCCGCACCGAGGACGCGCTCCAGCATGTGTTCGGCTACACGATCGTCAACGACGTGACCGCGCGCGACCGGCAGGTGCGCCGCACGCCGGAAGGGCTGACCTGGTACGAACTCGGCAGCGGCAAGGCGTTCGATTCCAGCGCGCCGCTCGGCCCGTGCATCGTCACCGCCGACGACATTCCCGATCCGCAGAAACTCGCGGTGCGCTCGCGCATCAACGGCGAACTGCGGCAGTCGAGCACCACGGCCAACATGATCTGGTCGTGCGCCGATCTGATCCATTTCTTCTCGCGCAATTTCACCTTGCAGCCCGGCATGGTGATCATCACCGGAACGCCGGCCGGCACCGCCTGGTCGAATGACAAGGAACTGGGCGGCAAGGGCCACACGCCGCCGGGCCTCGTCCCGGCATTGCGGTACTGTCTGCCGGGCGACGTGGTCGAATGCGAGATCGAAGGGATCGGTACGCTGCGCAATCCGGTGGCCGCGCTCGATCAGGCCCGCGCCGCCGCTGAATAACGATAACCGGCCAAAGCGCCGGATGAGAAAAGACAAGGGAAACGCACGCAAGGGAGATTTCTGACCATGGATCGCCGCGCTCTGCTCAAAGGCACCCTCGCGGGTGCCGTCGCCGCGCCTTTTGTCTCGACGCTGGGCGGCACCGCCCGCGCGCAAAGCTGGCCGTCGCGCAACATCACCATCGTCGTCGCGTTTCCGCCGGGCGGCGCGGCCGATACGGCGGCGCGGCCGGTGGCGCAGGCAATGCAGGAGATCCTCGGCAAATCGGTGATTATCGACAACAAGGCCGGCGCGGCGGGCCTTCTTGGCAACGCCTATGTCGCCCGCGCCGAGCCGGATGGCCATACGCTACTGATGGCGCTGTCGTCGATGACGACCTTGCCGGAATCGGAGCGCCTTTACGACCGCAAGCCGGCCTACGAATACCAGCAGCTCGTGCCGATCGCCCGCGTTACCGCCGATCCGGTGACGTTCAACGTGCGCAGCGATTCACCGTACAAGTCGCTGGGCGATTTCATCGCCGACGCGAAGAAGCGGCCCGGTCAGATATCGTTCTCCTCGTCCGGTAATTTCGGCGCAACGCATCTGCCGTTCGCGATGCTGGAGCAGGCGGCCGACATCAAGCTGCTGCACGTTCCCTATCGCGGCGGCGGGCCGGCGCTGACCGCCTTCATCGGCTCGCAGGTCGATGTCACCGCGCAGGGTCCGGCGCCGATTTTCCCGTTCGTGCGCGACGGCCGGGCGCGGTTCCTGGCGCAATGGGGCACCGAGCGCACGCCCGACCTTGAGGGCGTGCCGACCATGGTTGAGCTCGGCTATCCCTCAGTCGTCTCCTATATCTGGGCCGGACTGTTCGCGCCGCCTGGAACGCCGGAGCCGATCGTCACCAAGTTGCGCGAGACCATGCGCAAGGTGATGAACGATCCCGCGACCAAGGCGATCTTCGCTCGGGCGGGCAGCCCTGCCGCCTATCTCGACCAGCCGGACTTCGCGAAATTCGTCGAGGCCGACGCCACGCGCATGATCCCGGTGATCCGCAAGATCGGCCGGCTCGACGAGAAGGGCTGAGGCAAGGACGAAGGGGCGAAGGCGGGATCAGCGATTCCGCCACGCCTCGGCTTCGTCGTAGAACTTCTTTTCCCAGGCTTTCTGGTTGAGGCTGCCTTCCTGCACGAACGGCGTGAACACCGCGAGATGCAGCAGCACCCAGTTGACCAGATTGGCCGGGAACCGCAGCGGCTTGATGAAGTCGACGAACAGCACGACCCGCAGCTTGCCGGTGTCGTTCCAGACTTCGTGGTTGTAGGCGTCATCGAACAATAACGCCTTGCCTTCGTCCCAGTGGCAGATCTCGTTGCCGACACGGATCTTCAGCTTGTCCTTGGGGCCGGGGACGATCAGGCCGAGATGCAGCCGCAGTACCCCGTTGTAAGGTCCGCGATGCGCCGGGATGTGCTTGCCCGGCTCCAGGATCGAGAACATCGCAGTGATCAGGCCGGGGATTTTTTGCATCGCCTGCCAGGTCTGCGGGCATTGCTCGATGTTCTTCTGCACCTTCAACCCGTAGCCGCACAGGAAGAAGGTCTTCCAGTCGCGGTCGTTGGTGATGGTGGCGACGTCGGTTGAGATTTCGTGGAACGCCGGCAGCTCGTCCTTGCGTTCCAGCACCCGTTCCAACTCACGGCGGATCGCCGGGGTCTGCGCCTCGACCTCCTTCGCCCAGGGGAAGGTGGCGTTGTCGTAGACCGGCGGATTGCCGTGGATGGCGTATTTCAGGTTGAGCCGTTCGGCCCATTCGACCACCGCCATGAAGAATCGGGTCACGGCGCTGGTGCGGGCCATGGGCTGCAAACCTTCCGTTCCAAATTCTTGAGAAACGTCAGTATTTTGGCCCGTCATTTGAAGGCTCCACATGAACAAATCGGTCGGGAACTCGCACCATAGCAAACCGCTGCTGTCCGGGAAAATCGGCCGGTCGCCATTGGCCGCGAGAAGCGCGCTTGGTAGCGTCGCCGCGTCATCCCACCCGCGAATCCCGAGTTTTCCATGACCCGATGGCTCTGCGCCGCAATTGCCCTGTTCATGGCCAGCATCGTGTCGCTGCCCGCGGGCGCCGCCGATTATTCGTTGCGGCGCGACCGCGTGGTGGCGCAGCAGTCCTGGGTCAAGGCGGCGAGGCCGCTGCCGTTCCCCCGCAGTGCGCGGGCGCAGGCGGTCTGGGCCGAGGGCGGTTGCTGGAAGATGTGCCAGATCGACTGTACCGATAGCCTCGATCGCGGTGTCGAGGCCGATGGCGATCAGGTCGCGGCGCTCGCGGCCGCCAATCTTTGCGACCGGTCGTGCCAGCAGACCTGCCGGCTTGCCGGCGGGCCATTGTTGCCGCCGATCCCGCAATGACAGCGCGTTAAGATTTTCGCAACCCTGCGCGGGCGAAAATGACGCGTACGCCGCAATTCGGAGCGAATGCGCCATGTCCGTGTCTGCCTCTGCCGCGTTGAGCAGCAGCGCGGCCGCGCTCTATGGCAACGCCTCCAGCAGCGTGCCGTGGGCGCAGACGCTGACCAATTCGATGCTGTCGGTCTACGGCTCATCGAGTGGTAGCAGCAGCACGCTCGACTCCACGGATTACTCGACGGTCTTTTCCGACGCGATCCTCAACTACTATTCCGGTCTGAACACGCTGGCCGGGAAAGCGGCGCTGACCCGGATTCAGAACGAGGCGGCCGCGAAAATGAAGGCCAACAGTCTCGATCTGTCCATCTGAGGCCGTATCCACAGCACCGACGGCGGACATTGTCCGCGCGCGGCTTGTGCCTTGCTGTTCTGTCGCATCGGGCCCTATCAAATATCCTCCGCAAAGCCCGCGCTTGCGTGTAAGCAGGCGTGGAATCTGGAGTAGCCATGACCACCCGCGACGACCCGCCGGACCGGCCGTTGCATCCCCCTGCGTCGAGCGATCGTCCTTCGCGCAGCACCGCTGACGAACCCACCGCGAGCTGGAGCGACCTGCTGACGGGCACCAATGGTGTCCGCGCGCTGACGCTCGCCGGTGGTGTCGGTTTGCATGCCATCAATGTCTATATCGGCACGACGATCATGCCGTCGGTCGTGGGCGATATCGGTGGCCTCGACCTCTACGCCTGGAACACGACGATCTTCGTCGTCGCGTCGATCATCGGCTCGGTCTATGCGGCGAAGTTGCTGCAGCATACCGGGCCGCGACTCGCCTACATGATCGCGGCGGCAACCTTCACGCTCGGCGCGCTCGGTTGCGCCGTCGCGCCGTCGATGCCGATCCTGTTGATCGGGCGGTTCGTGCAGGGGCTCGGCGGCGGTTTCCTGTTCTCGCTGGCTTACGCCATGATCCGCGTGGTGTTCCCGCAAACGCTATGGCCTCGCGCCATCGCCCTGATATCGGGCATGTGGGGCGTAGCGACGCTGGTCGGTCCGGCTGTCGGCGGAACGTTCGCCGAACTCGGCATCTGGCGCGCGGCGTTCTGGTCGCTGGCGCCCATCACGCTGCTGTTCGCGCTGCTCGCGACGCTGGTGCTGCCGCGCCGAAGCCCGGAGCACGACGAGCAATCGGCCGTTCCGCTGCTGCAACTGTCGCTGCTGGTGACCGTATCGCTGGCGATCTCGGCGGGAAGCGCGTCGCCCGAACTGATCTGGAACGTTGCCGGCATCGCCGTCGCCGCGGTTCTGCTGATCGCGCTGATTGTCGTCGAACGGCAGGCGACCAAGCGCCTGTTGCCGGAGGGGTCGTTCCACGCATCGACCATGCTGGCGGCGCTCTACGGGATGATGTCGCTGTTGTCGGTGACGGTCGTCAGCACCGAGGTGTTCGTGCCGCTGTTCCTGCAGGTTCTGCACGGCCAGTCGCCGCTCGCGGCCGGCTATCTTGCGGTGCTGATGGGCATCGGCTGGACGGTCGGCTCGCTCGGATCGTCCGGCGCGACCGGAGATCGCAGTCGCCGCGCCATGCTGGCCGGCCCGGTGCTGCAGCTTGTCGGGATGGCGGTGCTGCTGGTGCTGATGCCGCGCGGCGGCACCGGCTTTTCGATCTCTCTTGGCCTCATGTGCGTGGCGATGGTCATGATCGGATTGGGTGTCGGCGTTGCATGGCCGCACGTTCTTGCCGGAATCCTCAAGGCGGCGCGGCCGGGAGAACAGGATCTCGCGGGCGCCTCGATCACCACGGTGCAGTTGTTCGTCGCCGCGCTCGGTGCCGCGCTGGCCGGCATGCTGGCGAATATCGGCGGTTTGGTCGAGCCGGGCGGCATCGAAGGAACGGCCGGCGCGGCGCGCTGGCTGTTCGGCGTTTTCCTGCTCGGGCCGGTGATGTGCCTGTTCAGTGCCCGCCGCGCGGCGCGCGGGTGAGGGCATCTAATACGCCGCCGGAATTCCCTTGTCGGAAAAATCGTCGAGCACCGACGGTGCGCGCCGCGGGGCGGCCCGTTCCAGTGTCGTGAGGAAGTCCGCGAACCAGGCATGGATCGATGATTTTCGCACCGACGTCATCAGCGACGTCCAGCGTTCGCGCCGCTCCGCGTGCGGCATCGCCAGCGCACCGGCGAGTTTCTCCGCCATGCCGTCGATATCGTGCGGGTTGACCAGCACGGCCGCATCGAGTTCGCGCGCGGCGCCGGCGAATTCCGACAGCACCAGCACGCCGGGATCGCCGGGGTCTTGCGCGGCCACATATTCCTTGGCGACCAGATTCATCCCGTCATGGAACGGCGTGACGAGGCCGATGGCGGCGGCGCGATAAAAGCCGGCCAGAACAGGCTGCCCGTATCCCTTGTTGAGATAACGGATCGGCGTCCAGTCCACCTCGCCATGACGGCCATTCACGAAGCCGACCTGATGCGCGAGCTGGTCCTGCAGATTGCAATAGCTGTCGATATTGGAGCGGGACGGGACCGCGATCTGCAGCAGCGATACGCGCCGTTTCAATCGCGGATGATTGGTCAGCATCCGGTCGAAGGTCTGGAAACGATTCAGCAGACCTTTTGAATAGTCGACGCGATCGACGCCGATCAGCAGCTTGCGGCCCTGCAGGCTCTGCATCAGCCGATGGACCTGCGCGTGATCCGATGCCTGCCGCGCCAGATCGGCAAATTCATCGGCATCGATCCCGATCGGGAACGCGCCGACACGGCACGTCCCGCGCTTGGTCTGGAACACGCCGTCGATACAGGGGATGCCCAGTTCGATCTCGACGTAGGAGGTGAAATTGTGGACGTCATCGGCTGTCTGGAAGCCGATCAGATCGTAGGCCAGCAGCGCGGTGACGAGATCGCGATGCTGCGGCAACGCCATGAATGTGCCGCGCTCCGGCCATGGTGTGTGCAGGAAGAAGCCGATCGGCTCGCGGATGCGCAGCTTGCGCATTTCCTCGGCCATGCACAGGAAGTGATAGTCCTGCACCCAGAAGATCGAATCCGGCTTGGCGAACCGCAATACCGCGCGCGCCATGTAGCGGTTGATCTCACGATACGATGCATAGTGCTCGTTATCGCACTTCAGCAGATCGAGCCGCGAGTGCAGCACCGGCCACAGCGCCGAATTGGAATAGCCTTCGTAGTAATTGGCGTAATGGGCCTCCGGCAGATCGACGGTCGCAAGCGCGCCCTTGCCGAGCGCCTCGACCGAGGCGAAGGCATCGCGATCCTGCGGCTTCTGCACCTTGCCGCTCGAACCGATCCACACCGCGCCAAAACCTTTGACGGCGGGAAGAAGAGCGGATGCAAGGCCGCCCATGATGGGCTCGGCCGCAGAGATTCGCGCAACGCGATTGGAAATAACGACGACTGACATGGGGGTTTTGATTCCGGAGACATATCATTAACGTCGCTTCATCGCGTGCGTTCCAAACTTTTGCCGCGATTGCGAAAAAATTGCCGCTCATGCGAACAGTGGCGCGGAACTGAGCACAGCGACCGGATCATCGCGCAAAATATCTGCGAATGTGCGCGGATTCTCGCGCGTGAGTACGCGATCGCGCAATACATCATGCTGCGGAACTTTTGTTCCCCGCAGCGGTATCGGCTCCGCCGACGGTTGCTGCTCATTTGAAAAGCGCCGTGCGACAATCACCAGCACCTGATGCTGTCGGTGGAGTCGCGTGAAGGCGATGATGCGATGATCCGGGAGCGGAATCGGCTGATAAGTTCCGAGACGAAACGTATCCGGGAACTTGTTGCGCAACGCCAGCAATCGCCGCATCACATGGAACTTGAAAAGTTCCGAATCCCACGCGCTCGCATTCGCATTGTCATTCAGCAGGGTCTGCCGCCGGATGAAGTCGACTGGCCGGCGATTGTCCGGATCGACCAGCGAGAAATCCCACAACTCGGTTCCCTGATAGAAATCGGGAACACCCGGCAGCATTGCTTTCAGGACGAGCTGCGACAGGCTCGCGGCCGCGCCGTATCGCGCAGCCCGTTCCGCGAACGCCGCCATGGATGCGATGAACGCCGCACGGTCGGGCGACAGAATGCGGCGCACGAAGGCGTCGAGGTTCTGTTCGTACTCCGCATCGGGATTGGTCCAACTGGTCTCCTGCTTGCCCTCGCGCGCCGCCTTTTGCGCGTAGGCAGCGATACGGTCGCGGTAGCGGTCGTCGGGCGTAGACGAGAGCGGCCAGGTTCCGAACAGCGTTTGATAGAGCATGTATTCATGCGCGGCCGACGGCATGCGTCTGCCGTCGCGAACCGTGACGGCCACGGTATTGATGTCACGCCAATGCGCGACTGCTTCTTCCCACGCCGGCGCCAACTCCGCGAGCATCAGGATGCGCATCCGCGTATCCTCGCCGCGCTTGGTGTCGTGGGTCGCGGTCGCGGTGAGACCGTGCGGCATCGTCTTCTGCCGCCGCTGCATCAGCGCATGGAAGTCATCAACCCCGAGCGGCTTTGCATCGGGCGAACCGCCGACCTCGTTGAGCGCGATCAGCCGCTGGTCGCGGTAGAACGCCGTATCCTCCAGCGCCTTCGCCATCAGCGGGCCGGTGAATTGCTGCAGCCGGAAGGCGAAGGCGCGCACCCGTGGCGCGCTGTAGCCGCTATCGTTCGTCAGATCGAGCGTGATCGCGCCGTGCAAAAATTCAAAGATATCCGGATCGGGACCGCGCCAGCGTTGGCGCGCGCGGACGATGGTTCGCTCGATGATGGCGCGGTCGTGCGGCGACGGTCCGGTGCCGGTCACATAGGTCCGGTACACAGGAAACTCGCGCACATAGAGATCGAGCGCCGCGCGCAGGCGATCCTGGGTATAGTCGCGCGTGCTGAAATGACCGGCGGCGATCCGCGCGAGCGCACGGGTGAGCACCGTAAACTCGCTGGCCAGCATCGTGGTGAGGACGACACCTTTGGCCTCGTCAACCACCTGATGAAACGGCTGGTTTTGTCCGCTGATCTCGCGCCACAGATGGGTCAGGCGCGGCAGGCCGTCGCCATCCAGCATCAGGCGCATGATGGCGTTGAGCCATTCGTAGCCGGTCGTGCCGGCGATGCCGGGAAAGCGCGGCAGGGCTTCGTCGCCTTCGAGAATCTTCTCGACGATGATGTAGAGGTCGGGCTTTCCGAGTTGCCGTGCAAGCTGGTGCAGCCGCCGCGTATATTGCATCGGGTCGCGCAGGCCATCGATATGGTCGAGGCGAAGCCCCTGCAAGCGGTCCTCGGCGATCAGCCGCGCGACCAAAGCATGGCTGGCGCGGAAGGTGGCGGGGTCTTCCATCCGTAGCCCGGCGAGATCGTTGACGTCGAAGAACCGGCGATAGTTGATCGCGGAAAACGCCACGCGCCAGAATGCGAGACGATAGTGCTGCCGCTCCAGGAGACGATGCAGCGCCGCGAGCCCATGCTGCGTATCGGCTGAATAAGCAGCCAATCCGCCGGCGATGACCGCTTCGCCATCGGGAATGGCCGCCAGCCGTTCCTTGAACGTGGGGGCCTCGCGCCGGTCCGGCGCATGCGGACCGAGCTGACTATCGGCCAGCGCACGCAACGCGCGACCGGCGTCCGTCGCGTCGGCACCGGCCGTGGTGACGATCTGGCGCAGGATTTCCGAATAGCCAGGCGGGCTCACCGGCAGCTTGTGATCGACATACCAGACTGCGAAACTGCCGGTCGCAGCATCATATTTCAGCGTCAACTCGCCATCGCGCAACGCCTCGCCATAAGGCTTGCCGAGGATCGGCAGCAGCACGCCGGGCTGCCGCCGATGCGGCAGCGCGTCCCAGGCGATGTCGAACGCGCGCGCATGCGGCGACTTCGGTCCCCATTCCAGGACATCGAGCCACCACGCATTGTCGGCGAGACCAACGCCCATATGGTTCGGGACGAAATCGAGGATCAGGCCAAGCCCCGCCGCGCGCAGCGCATCGCTCATGCGCAGGAACCCGGCTTCGCCGCCCAGCTCCGGATTGAACGCGTTGTGATCGACGATGTCGTAGCCATGCATGCTGCCACTGCGCGCCTTGAGAAATGGCGACGCATAGACATGCGAAATGCCGAGATCGCGCAGATACGGCACGATCGCCGCCGCGTCGTCAAAGGTGAAGCGGCTGTTGAATTGCAGGCGATAGGTGGCGCGGGGGATCGCCGTCATGGCTTGCCCTCGATCGCGGCATGAGCCTCCCAGGGCTGCATCCGGTCACCGGGCGCGCCACCCCAGATCCAGCGCGATGATGCGGCTGATGGCGGCGTCGGCGCCGGGTCGTGCGACAGATTGGCGAGGATGCGCAGCGATGGAACTCCGGACCAGTATGCCTCGAGCACGGCATTGCGGATGATGGCGCGGGCCTTACCCGCGATCAGTCGCGGGATGATCGGCACGATATCCCGGTGCCGCACGGCGAGAATACTGCGCACCAGCGCGAGCCGTTCGCGATGCGGTGCTTTTGTCAGCGTTGACCAGTCGAGCGTCGCGCTGTCGACGGTCGCTCGCGCCAGCGGGTCGGGGACAGACTTCGCCGAGGCATAGGCGTCGGCGAATTCGCGCCGGCGCCCGTCGCGCACCGCATCGGCGAGATCGCCGCTGAAATCGCAGAAGAACGGGAACGGTTCGGTCGCGCCCCATTCCTCGCCCATGAACAGCAGTGGCGGCGACGGCGCGAGCAGTAGCACCGCCAGCGCACACACCAGTTCCTCGGGCTCGGCCAAGATCGTCAGCCGCTCGCCCCGCGCGCGGTTGCCGATCTGGTCGTGGTTCTGCAGGAAATCGACGAACGCCGTCGGCGGCAGAATACGGCTCGGCTCGCCGCGCGCGGCACCGTTGCGATGCGCCGACGGTTGCCCCTGATAGACAAAACCCTCGGCGAGTGCGCGGGCGACGGCCGAGGCGGGTTGCGCGTAATCCTGATAATAACCGCCGGTCTCGGCCGTCAGCAGGACATGCCAGGCGTGATGGAAATCATCGTTCCACTGCGCGCGATAGGTGCCCGGTGTTCCGGCGGGGTCGAGCAGAGCGGCACGATTGTCGTCGTTCTCGAGAACGAGATGAATTGTGCGGCCTTGTTCGGCGGCGAGCGCGGCAACCGCGAGGCTGAGATCGCGCAACAATTCCGGTTCACCGGGCATGACGATGGCATGCACGGCGTCGAGCCGGAGCCCGTCGAACCGGTAGTCTCGCAGCCAGTGCAGCGCGTTGTCGATAGCGAAGGCGCGGACTTCGGGGACGCGATAATCGATGGCGCTACCCCATGGCGTTTGCGCGTCGGTGAAAAACGCCGGGGCATAGCGTCCGAGATAATTCCCGTCCGGGCCGAAGTGATTATAGACGACATCGAGAAACACCATCAGCCCGCGCTGATGCGCGGCGTCGATCAACGCCTTGAGATCGTCGGGGCGGCCATAGCGATGATCCGGCGCATAGGGCAGCACGCCGTCATAGCCCCAGTTCCAGCGTCCGGGAAAATCCGCGAGCGGCATCAACTCGATCGCGGTAATCCCGGTTTCGACCAGATGGTCGAGCTTGTCGATCGCGGCGCGATAAGTGCCTTCCGGCGTGAAGGTGCCGACATGCAGTTCGAGGAAGACCGACGTCTCCCACGGCCGGCCACGCCATTCCCGCGTCGTCCAGCGATAGCGGTGATCGATCACTTCGCTCGGTCCGTGAACGTCCTCGGGTTGAAAAGGCGAGGCGGGGTCCGGCACATCGATCTCGCCGTCGATGCGAAAGGCGTAGAGCGTTCCGGCCGCGGCGCCGGGGACGAACAGGCGGTACCATCCGTTCTCCTCGCGCGTCATGGGCCGCGCCTTGCCGCCACTGACGAGGTCAACGCTTTTTGCCGCCGGCGCCCACAGACGGAACGTCACCCCATCGGCGCTGACAAGAGGGCCGAACCGGGCCATGTCGGTCATGGCTCGCCCGCGAAGGCCATCACCGCGCCGGCCGGCGCGCCGTAGGATGCGCCGCGCTCGAGCATGAAGGGTGCAAACGGATCGTCCTGCATGGTGCAGAGAACGCGCGACCAGCGGGCGACATTCGGCCAGTCGGGCGCGGTGACTTGCAGCGCATCGGCGGCACCGTTGAGGACGATCAGCAGCGGCTGTCCGTGCTCATCGACCGGCGCCAGCACATAGGCGAGGAAGCGCGCATCGGGAAAGCTCCAGTCGCCTTCGGTCATGGCTGTCCCGGCGGGCGTCAGCCACATCACGTCACGAGTGCCGTCGCCCCGCTCGCCCTGCAGCCAGCGGATTGGCTTAAGCTGCGGAAATGTCTGCCGCAACCGTGTGAGATGCCCGACGAAATCGGTCATGTCGTCGGAGCTACCGGCGGCGCTCCAGTCGACCCAGCCGGTCTCGTTGTCCTGACAATAGGTGTTGTTGTTGCCGTCCTGGCTGTTGCCGACTTCATCGCCGGCAAGCATTAGCGGCACGCCTTGCGCCAGCATCAGGCAGGCGAGCTGGTTGCGACGCAGCCGCCAGCGGCAGTCGAGAATCGCGGGGTCGACGGTTGCACCCTCGGCGCCGCAGTTGGTGCTCAAATTGTCGTCGGAGCCGTCGCGGTTGTCCTCGCCGTTCGCCTCGTTGTGCTTGTGTTCATAGCTGACGAGATCAGCGAGGGTGAAGCCATCATGCACCGTGACATGGTTGATGCTGGCGCGTGGCCCACGATTGTCGTGATTGAACTGCGGCGCCGAGGCGGTCATGGCGCTTGCCACATCGCCGAGAATATCGCCGTCGCCGCGCCAGTAGCGGCGTAGCGCCGAGCGGTATTTATCGTTCCATTCCGACCAGCCGTTCGGGAAGCCACCGACCTGATAGCCGCCCATGCCGAGATCCCAAGGTTCGGCGATCATCTTGATGCCGGCGAGCACGGGATCCTGCCGGATCGCAGCGAAGAACGGCGCATTGCGGTCGAAGGCCGGCATGCGGCCGAGTTCGCTGGCAAGATCGAACCGGAATCCGTCCACATGAAAGGTCTCGACCCAATGGCGCAGCGAGTCGAGCACCATCTGCGTCACGCGCGGATGCGCGAGCTTCAGCGCGTTACCGGTGCCGGTGACGTTGTCATAGAAGCGCGGATTGTCAGGCATCAGCCAGTAATACGAGGCATTATCGATGCCGCGATAGCAGAGCGTCGGGCCGAGATGATTGCCCTCGGCGGTGTGGTTGTAGACCACGTCGAGAATCACCTCGATGCCGGCGTCGTGCAGCGCGGCCACCGTGCTGCGGAATTCATGCGCCGCGCTCTCGCGCGCATAGCGCTGCTCCGGCGCAAAGAAGATCAGGCTGTTATAGCCCCAGTAGTTGTGCAGGTTGCGGTCGACAAGCTGCCGGTCGTCGAGGAACAGATGGATCGGCAGAAGCTCTATCGCGGTCACGCCGAGCCGGCGCAGATGCTTGATGGTCGCGGGATCGGCGAGGCAACGATAGGTGCCGCGCAATTCCTCGGGAACATCGTGGCGCGTGCGCGTCAGGCCTTTGACATGCGCTTCATAGATGATCGTGTCTTCCCACGGAACACGCGGGCCGCCGGCGCGCTCCCAGGTATGGGCGGGGTCCACGACCACAGACTTGTACATGTGACGCGCGTTGTCGCGCCGGTCGAACGCATAGTCCTCGCTCTTGTGGCCGACGCGATAGGCGAGATGCGCGTCGGTCCAGGCGAAATTCCCGCCGAGTTGGCGGCTATAGGGATCGACCAGCAGCTTGTTCGGGTTGAACCGGTGTCCGGCATCGGGCTCATAGGGGCCATGGACGCGGTAGCCGTAGAGTTGTCCCGGCGTGACGTTCGACAGATAGCCATGCCAGATGTCTTCGGTGCGCTCGGGCAGCGCGATGCGCTTGGTCTCGCGCCGGCCTTCCTTGTCGAACAGACACAGTTCGACCTTGGTGGCGTTGGCTGAGAACAGCGCGAAGTTCGTGCCGCGCCCGTCCCAGGTCGCGCCAAGCGGATAGGGCGATCCGGCGCCAAGCCGGCCGTTAGCGTTCAGGAACGAAATAGAGGGCAGCAAGCGGTGGGACAACAAGGTTCAACTCCGGAGTTCCGCGCGTCACAACGGTCGAAACACGTCCACCGTTCCCGACATTGCTGCCGCCATAGGTCGCCGCATCGGAATTGAGCACCTCGCGCCAGGTTCCGGCGAACGGCACGCGCACCCGATAGTCATGCAGCACCTGCGGCGTGAAATTGAGGATCACCACGCAGCGATCCGCGGTGGCGTCGCCCTTGCGCATCCAGGCGTAGACGCTGTTGGCGGCATCGTCGGTGACAAGCCATTCGAAGCCGTCCGGCTCGCAATCCTTCGCATGCAGCGCGGGGACGTCGCGGTAGAGCCGGTTGAGATCGCGGATCAGACGTCGCACGCCGGCGTGACCCGGATTGTCGAGGAGATGCCACGGCAGGCCGGCGTCGTGATTCCACTCGCTGTCCTGGCCGAATTCGCTACCCATGAACATCAGCTTCTTGCCGGGGTGGGCGAACATGAAAGCGTAATAGGCGCGCAGGTTCGCGAATTTCTGCCAGCGATCGCCGGGCATGCGGCCGAGGATCGAGCCTTTGCCGTGCACGACTTCGTCATGCGACAGCGGCAGGATGAAGTTCTCCGAGAAGGCGTAGTGCAGGCCGAACAGGATGTCGCCATGGTGATGGCGGCGATGAATCGGATCACGGCTGATGTAGTTCAGCGTGTCGTGCATCCAGCCCATATTCCATTTGTAGCCGAAGCCGAGGCCGCCATGCTCGATCGGCCGCGACACCTGCGGCCATGCGGTCGATTCCTCAGCCGCCGTGGTCGCCTGCGGGAAATGACCGAACACCTCGCGGTTCATCTCGCGCAGGAAGGCGACGGCTTCGATGTTCTCGCGACCGCCGAACTTGTTGGGAATCCATCCACCCGCCGGACGGCTGTAGTCGAGATACAGCATCGACGCGACCGCATCGACGCGCAGGCCGTCGGCGCCGTAGCGGTCGAGCCAGAACAGCGCGTTGGCAAGCAGGAAGTTCGACACTTCGACGCGGCCGTAGTTGTAGATCAGCGTGCCCCAGTCGAGATGCCGGCCCTGCATCGGATTGGCGTGTTCGTAGACGGCGGTGCCGTCGAACCGGCCGAGGCCGTGCGGGTCGTCGGGGAAATGACCCGGCACCCAGTCGAGCAGCACGCCGATGCCGGCGTCATGGAACGCATCGATCAGCGCGACGAAATCCTCCGGCGAGCCGAAGCGGCTCGTCGGCGCATAGAGACCGGTCGGCTGATAACCCCACGAGCCGTCGAACGGATGCTCCATCACCGGCAACAGCTCCACATGGGTGAAGCCCATGTCGGCGACGTAAGCGGGCAGTTGCTGCGCCATCTCGCGATAGGTGAGCCAGCGGTTGCCATCGGGGTGGCGCCGCCACGAGCCGAGATGCACCTCGTAGATCGACATCGGCGCGTTCAGCGCGTTGATGCCATCGCGCGCCGGATGCGGACGCGCCTGACGATCGATATCGATGACGACCGAGGCGGTCGAGGGGCGCATCTCGCCGGCGAAGGCGATCGGATCGGCCTTGAGCGGCAACAGCGTGCCGTCGCGCGCGCGGATTTCGTATTTGTATTTGTCGCCGGCGCGGCAGCCGGGAATGAACAGCTCCCAATAGCCGTTGCCGCGCACACGCATCGGATGACGGAGGCCGTCCCAGAAATTGAAATCACCGACGACGCTGACCCGCTGCGCATTGGGCGCCCAGACCACGAAGCCGACGCCGTTGACGCCGTCATGCACCATCGGATGCGCGCCGAGCTTTTCATAGAGTTTGAGATGCCGACCTTCACCGAGCAGATGCAGGTCGAAATCGGTCAGGATCGGCTGGAATCGATAAGGGTCTTCCAGTTCGACCGGCCGACCTTCGTAATGCGCGCGCAGGCGATAGTGTGGCGCGTCGGCACCGCGTCCGGCAAACAGGCCGGCATCGTGCAGACGTTCCAGCGGATATGTCGCGCCGTCGTCCGCCACCACCTCGACACGCTCGGCATGGGGCAGGAAGGCGCGCACCACCGGGGTGTCGCCATCGCGATGCCAGCCGAGATAATCGAACGGATCGGCGTGACGGCCGTCGAGAATGGCTCGTGCGGCGGCGGAGAGGGGCATAGTCGCGGTCATGACGGCTGCACCCCCGCGCGCTCAAGGATGCGGATGACGCCGCCGACCGGGATGTGCAGCCAGTCCGGACGATTCTCGATCTCGTACTCGATCTCGTAGAGCGCCTTCTCCAGTTCAAAGAATGCGAGAAGCTGTTGCTGTCCAGCCTCGTCGGCGGGCCACAGCCGGTCGTCGGTCAGAGCGTCGCGATAGCCATCCCACAATGCGGCGGTGAGTTCGTCGCGCAGCGTGCCGAGCCTCCCGGTGAGGATGTTTCGCTCGTCGGCCGACATCTCACCCAGCGCCGCGATGGCGGAGGCTGCTGCGTAATCGAGCGAACGGACGAGACCCGCGACGTCGCGCGCGGCCGGCGCCTTCTGCCGCCGCTCGGCCAGCGACCGCTGCGGCTCGCCCTCGAAATCGAGAATGAACACGTCATCCTTGGCGATCAGGATTTGTCCGAGATGCAGGTCGCCGTGATGACGGATTTTCAAGGCGCTCGGCGGCGTCTCGGCAAGCTGTCGGATATCGACGAGCACACGATCCTGCTGCCGCATCAGCGCATCGGCAGGATCAGCATCAGCCGCGCCGCCCGCAGGCTTGCGCGATGCCAGGCGTTTGAAGACGTGGTCTGCGCGGACCAACAGGCGGTCCCGCCATTGCGCGAAGTCCGTCGCCGTTGCCGGCTCCGGCGCGAACGCCGGAATATCGGCGCGACTTGCCAGCGCCTGATGCAGCTCCGCGGTGCGCCGGCCGATCTGCCGGACCCGCTGCAACAGCGGCTCGCGCTCGGCGCTGTCGGCCGGCTTCTCGTTGGTGAGGATGTGCTGTTCTTCGGCGTAGCGCCCGAGGCCGGACGTCACCACCTGCCAGGCGTCACCCTGGTTCTCGACATAGCGATGCGCGACGGCGAGCGCGGTCGGCTCGCCGTTCTCGATCAGTTCGAGCGAGCCGAGCATTTGCGGGGTATGCGCGTAGGGGGCTTCATCGCTGAGGAAGCGGCCCATCTCGATTTCCGGATGCGGTCCGCTCTGCAGACGCCGCAACACCTTGATTACATAATCGCGCCCGATCGTCAGAGTGGTATTGGACTGTTCACGCTGACCGGAATTGACGTTCGTGATCTCGGCTGCCGGCATCTCCTGAAACGCACTCGTCGGCGTGAACGTCAGTTTGGCATCACCCGCCGCGATCGTGGCGCCGCTGTGGAGTTTCGCCAGCAGCATGGCGGCGAATTCGCGCTCGCCGCTGCTGTCGAGCAGCGTGCCTTCGCGTGGCCCGCGCCGCACCGCCGCGAGCACCGCCGACGGATGGCACGGGACGCGGTCGTGCCGCTCCCAGCGGATGGTCAACGGCAACTGATATCGTTGTTGCGTATCGCCGGTCTGCGCCTCGACAACGGTCAGCAGGAACCGATCGCCGGCGTGCTCCAGCGAGATCGTCTTGACGAGCGTCGCATCGATCCGCGCCGCCGATTTGCCGGCGAACCAGCGGCGTTCCGGCAAAAATCCGGGCAGCACATCCAGTTCCAGCGCGCGCCGCGCCCGCCCGGCGAGCAGCGCATCCCAGCCGTCACCCATCACGAGCGTAGTCAATTCACGCGGCAGGCTCGTATCCTGCTGCGATTCCTGATCGTCGGTAAGCTGGAACCAGAAGAAACCGTAAGGCGGCAGCGTCACCAGATAGGGCAGGTCGCCGATGCGCGGGAAGCGCGTGCGGCCGAGCATCTCCAGCGGAATGCGCCCTTTCCACGGGCTGAGATCAATCTCCGCGAACTGCGCCGAGCGCGACAGATTGGCGACGCAGATGATCACATCGTCGCCGAGTTGCCGGGCGTAGACCAGCACGGCACGGTTCTTCGGCCGGATAAAGGTGAGCGTGCCGCGGCCGAACACCTTGCTCGATTTGCGCACCGCGATCAGCCGCTTCATCCAACTCAACAGCGACGACAGGCTGCTCGCCTGCGCTTCGACGTTGACGGCGTTGTAGCCGTAGATCGGGTCCATGATGCAGGGGAGATAAAGCTGCGCCGGATCGGCGCGCGAGAACCCGCCGTTGCGA
>JAHBZF010000076.1 GCA_019635575.1 Pseudolabrys sp.
GGCGGCCCCTGACCACACCCCATGGTTCGAGATGCGATCCTCCGGATCGTTCCTCACCATGAGGCTTCGAGTTGCAGCGTGCGAGTAGCTTGACCGCTCACGGCCGCACGGCCGGCGTTTCCACCGGCATCCCCGTCGCGCGCTGGCGTAGATAAAGCTCGAGTGCGACATATTCGGGCGCGTTGTAGGCGTAAGGCTCGGCACGGATGCCGGTGAGGCAGTTGCGCAGCCGCCGCTGCAGGGTGCCGACGCTCTGCCATTCGAGGCGATAGAGCGGGTAGCCGTTAGGGTGGCCCTGCGGAATGATATTGCCGGCGAGATTGCGACCCCAGTGGTCGTCGTGGCATTGCGCGCAGGAGAGGTTGATCTGCCCCTGTCGCTGCGTGTAGAGCGCCTTGCCCTGCGCGAGGAACGGCGCGAGCCGCGCATCGTCCGGCGCGGCGATCGGCAGGCCGCGTGATTGCTTGCCGACGAAGGCGGACAGCGCGACGAGGTCGCGGCTTTCCGGCGGCAGCGGCGTCGCGTTCTGGTGCCGCGTGCGGCACAGATTGATGCGCTGCTCGATATCGACCGGCGCGCCGCCGACTTCATCAAAAGCAGGATAGCGCGCGCTGACGCCCTTCATGCTGACGGCGGCGTCGCCATGACAGCCGGCGCAGGATTTGCTCGCGGCGCCGGCCTTCGCGTTCCACAATGCCTCGCCGTCGAGCACCCACAGGCTGGCCGGGTTGATGGTGTCGTCGTCCTGCATCGCGCGATTCTCCGCGCTCATGCCGGTGTAGCCGGATTTGCGGTCCTGCGGCGCGATCTCGCCGGCCAGCGCCGGCACGGCAAGCGCCGTCACCAGCATCGCGGCGAGAACAGCGGCTTCACGCATCATGCGACCGTCAGCATTGCCTGATGCGTCGTGGCAAAGCCGTTGTCGCCGGTCCACGAGAACTCCAGCGGCCCCGACACGGTCGCCACCGTAAAGAAAGTGAGGAACGGATTGGCGGCAATCGCCGGCGAGAAGTCCGCCGCGAAGATGACGGCGCCGTCGTAGCGGCACTCGAACCGGGTGATGATGTTGCGCGGCACCAGATTGCCGGACGTGTCGTGGCGGAACCCGGTTTCCATGATGTGCGACACCAGCGTCTTGATCTCGATCACGTCGCCGCGTTTCGCCGTCTTCGGCGCATTGACCAGGACGCGGGCAGGTGTTTGTGCGGTCTCTGCCATGGTCATTCCTCCAGACAGGCGCCGAGCGTGATCACCACATCGGCGCTGTCCGACCAGAAGCTGCCGTCCGACAGTTGCGCGATGGCGATCACCTTCTGCGTGTCGGCGAGCCGGATGCGCGTCGAGAACCGCGCGCGGCCGGCGCGCGGGCCGAGCGCGACGCTGATCACGTTCGGCTGCGGGTTCTTCTCATTGACGATGTGGATCGCCTTGACGTGGTCGGCTTGCGTCATCGGGCTGTCCACCGAAACGCTGCACGACACCGTGTTGCCGTTCTCCACCAGCGGCGGGATTTCCAGATGCACGCGGCCCTTTTTCAACTCGGCGTCGCCGACGATCTGGCGGATCGCCGCGCGCATCGTCTCCGGCGTGGCGCTGGCCGGGCGCAAGGTCAGCGCGGTGACGGTGAGTGCGCCGCCGCCGCCCAGCACGGCGCGGCGGGAGAGGGTGAAGCGTGGATCGTCTGTGATGCTCATGCTCTATTCCCTCAAGGTTTTCAGATACGCCACCACGTCCTCGATCTGTCCGGCGTCGAGCAGCGGCTTGCCGCGCAGCGCCGGCGTCACGCGCGTCAGCCCGTCGATACGATAATAGGACGGCATGATGGTCGACGGATTCGCGTGGCTGGCGTCGACCACGCGCAGCCGCAACTGGCCTTCGCTCATCCGGCTGCCGATGCCGGTGAGGTCGGGCGCGAGATCGCTGTGGAAACGCAGTTCCGGAAACGGTCCGCTGTGACACAGCACGCACAGGCCGATCTGCCGGTTGGCGACGATGGCGCGGCCGCGCGTTGCATCGCCGGGTTGGCCGGTGAGGGAAACGGGGATCGCCGCATCGACGATGCGATAGGCGATAAGGCCGTCCGCGCGCGCGGGCATCGCGGCGGCCGCCGTCAGCACGGCGAGCGCCGCCGCGGCGATCGGTTCAGCCGAACGTCTCGCCGGTGAGCGTGTTGAACAGGCCGTGGGCATATTTGGCCTCCAGCGCGCGGGTCGCCTGCGGGGCATCGACCGGACTGTTGCCGCCGGCGCCTTCCACTTCGAGATAATCGTTGCCGACCGGTTGATACACGCCGGCGACCGACATGCCGTAGTCCGGCGCGGCTACGCTGTAGCAGGTGTTGATCAGCTTCGGCCGGTCCGGCGTGGCATTGGCGAACAGTTTGGCGATGGCGGCGGCACAGATCTGCGCCTGCGCGAAAGCGCCGAACGCGGATTTCGGCATGGTGCCGACCAGTGTCGCGTCGCCGAGCACGTGCACGTTCGGCGCGATCTTGGATTCGAAGGTGATCGGATCGACCGGACACCAGCCGGTGCGATCGGTCACGCCGGCGACCTGGGCGATGGTGCCGGCCTTCTGCGGCGGGATCACGTTGACGACGGTGCCCTTGTAGGTTTCGAAGTCGCCGGCCAGCGAGCGGGTCTTGGGATCGACCGAATTGATCTTGCCGCCGTTCGACAGGCCCACCCATTCGATCTGCCCCGGATACAGCGCCTTCCAGGCATTCTGGAACAGCCGCTGCATCGAGAACTGGTCCTTGGCGTCGAGCACGATGATCTTCGAGCGCGGCTTCTTGGCCTTGAGATACCAGGCGATCAGGCTGGCGCGTTCGTAGGCGCCGGGCGGGCAGCGCATCGGATTGTCCGGCACCGACATCAGCACCGTGCCGCCGTCCTCCATCGCCTCGAGCTGGCGGCGCAACAATTCGGTCTGCTCGCCCGCATGCCACGCATGCGGCATGATCTTGGCCGCGGCTTCGTCGTAACCGGGGAGCGCGCTCCAGTTGAAGCTGATGCCGGGCGCGATCACCAGCCGGTCGTACATCAGCGGCGTGCCGCTGCGCAGCGTCACGGTGCGTGAGCCGGCGTCGACCGCGATCGCCGGCTCGAACGCCATGGTCACGCCGTCGGCCGCGACCTTCTCATAGGTGAACTGCTGGGCGCTGAGGTCGCGCAATCCGGCGATCACATGGTTGCTGAACGGGCAGGCGGTGAAGGTGCGGTGGGTCTCCACCAGCGTCACGTTGACGTTGTTGGCGATGTGCTTCAGCGCGCGGGCAAATCCTGCGCCGGCAAAGCCGCCGCCGATGACGACGACGCGCGGCGCGTTCTGCGCGATCGCCGGCGCGCACACCGTCGAGGTCATCGCGCCTGAAGCCAAGGCACCGGCGAGCACGGAGCGGCGGGTGAGGCGCACGGTCATGGTTGCTGCTCCGCGAACCAGTCGGCGATCGCGGCGATCTCGGCGTCGGAGAAACCCTTGGCGATCCGGTTCATTACCGTCGCCGGCTTGCGGTCTTGCTGGAATGCCAGCATCGCCTCCGTGACCTCGCTCGCCTTGCGGCCCTTCAGCGAAGGCAGCGCATCCTCGATGCCGGGGCGGGCGGCGTGGCAGCCGGTGCAGGAATTCGCGCCGCGTGGCGCGTCGGCGGCGGAAGCGCCGCCGGCCGCTGCGAGAATGAACGAAACGATGAGCAGCGTGCGCGAACGGACCATTGTGTCCTTGTAGGAGAGAAACCGGGCGGCCGGAAGGTGGCCGAAAGCATGACAGTATCAAGAAAAAGCGGCGGCCTTGCGACAGGCCGCCGCTCGATGTCGGATCAGGCGAAGCCGATGCCGTGGTTCTTCAGCGGGAACGTGCGGATGCGCTTGCCCGTCGCGTTGAAGTAGGCGTTGAGCACCGCCGGCGCCGCCACGCAGATGGTCGGTTCGCCGACGCCGCCCCACGGCGTATGGCCGGTCGGCATCAGGATCGCTTCCACCTTCGGCATCTGCGCGATGCGCATGGAGTCGTAGGTGTCGAAATTCTCCTGCTCCATGCGGCCGCCCTTCACCGTGCATTCGCCGAAGAACAGCGCGGAGAGGCCGTAGACGAACGAGCCCGCCACCTGCCGCTCGATCTGCGCCGGATTGACGGCGTAGCCCGGATCGGTGGCGGCGACGATGCGGTGGATCTTGATCTTCTTGCCGTCGTCGAGCACGGAGATTTCCACCGCGCCGGCGACGTAGCTGCCGAAGCCCATGTGGTGGCACAGGCCGCGATAGACGCCCTGCGGCGCCGGCGTCGACCAGCCGATCTTCTCGGCCACCGCATTGAGCACGCCGAGATGCTTCGGCTTGTCCGCCATCAGCTTGCGGCGGAATTCCAGCGCGTCCATGCCCGCCGACTTCGCCAGCTCGTCCATGAAGCATTCGACATAGATGGCGTTGTGGTTGACGTTGACGCCGCGCCAGAAGCCCGGCGGCACCGGCGGATTGCGCATGGAGTGGTCGATCAGCAGGTTCGGCACGGAGTAGCCGAACGCCGCTTCGCCGCGCGGATTGAGGCCCTGGAACGCGACCGGGTCCTTGCCGTTCTCCATGCGCGCCGGCAGCACCGAAGCGAGGATCGACTGGCCGGACAGCCGCATGCGGAAGCCGGTCAGGTTGTTCTTGTCGTCGAAGCTGCCGACCATCCGGCATTGCGTGACCGGATGGAATTTGCCGTGCAGCATGTCCTCCTCGCGCGACCACATCATCTTGATCGGCGTGCCGGGCATCTGCTTGGCGATGGCGACGGCCTGGCGCACATAGTCGGTCATGCCGCGCCGGCCGAAGCCGCCGCCGAGCATCACCTTGTGCACGTCGCACTTGTCCGGCGTCAGGCCGGATTCGGCGAGCACGCCGGCGAACGCCGCTTCGCCGTTCTGCGTGCCGGTCCACACCTCGCAACGGTCGCCGGTGAACAGCGCGGTGGCGTTCATCGGCTCCATCGGCGCGTGGTTCTGGTACGGATAGGCGTAGACCGCCTCGACCGTCCGCGAAGCCTTGGCGATGGCGTCCTTGATGTCGCCGTTCTGGTTGCCGACGAACGCCGGCTGATCGTCGGCGAGTCCTTCCTTGAGCCACGCGGCGATGGTCTCGCTCGAGACCTTCACGTTCTCGCCGTCGTCCCAGACGATGGGCAGGGCGTCGAGCGCGGTCTTGGCGTGCCAGTAGGTGTCGGCGACCACGGCGACGGTGCTGTCGTTGACGCGCAGCACCTTCTTGACGCCCTTCATGCTGGCGACCTTGGCCTCGTCGTAGCTCTTGAGCTTGCCGCCGAACACCGGGCAGTCCTTGATCGCGGCGATCAGCATGTTCGGCAGCTTGACGTCGATGCCGTAGATCATCTGCCCGTTGGTCTTCTCCACCGTGTCGAGCCGCTTCAGCGGCTTGCCGGCGATGGTCCAGTCCTTCGGGTCTTTCAACTTGATGTCGGCCGGCGGCGTCACCTTGGCGGCAGCATCGGCGACCTTGCCGTAGGTGGTGCTGCGGCTGCTGGCGCCATGCGAGATGACGCCCTTGCTGACCGTGCATTCGGACGCCGGCACCTTCCACTGGTCGGCCGCGGCCTGCACCAGCATGATGCGCGCGGCGGCGCCGCCCTTGCGCACATATTCATGCGACTCGCGGATGCCGCGGCTGCCGCCGGTGGAGAAGTCGCCCCATGCGCGCTTGCGCGCCACGCTCTGGCCCGGCGTCGGATATTCGGTTGTCACCTTCGACCAGTCGCATTCCAGTTCCTCGGCGACGAGCTGGGCGAGGCCGGTGAGGGTGCCCTGACCCATCTCCGAGCGGGCGATGCGGATCACCACCGTCTCGTCCGGCTTGATGACGACCCAGGCATTCACTTCCGGCGATGCGGTCTGCGCCAGCGCGGCGCCGAACGGCAGGGTGAGGCCGAGCGCGAGGCCGCCACCCGCGGCGGCGGTACCGACGACGAACGAACGGCGATCGAGTTGCGGAACGTAATTCATCTGTCCCTCCCTCACGCGGCCGAGCCGGCGGCGGTGTGGATCGCGGCGCGTACCTGCTGGAACGTGCCGCAGCGGCAGATATTGGTGATCGCCTCGTCGATCTCCTGATCGGTCGGCTTCGGCTTGTCCTTGAGCAGCGCCGCGACGGCCATGATCATGCCGCTCTGGCAGTAGCCGCATTGCGGTACGTCGTGCTCGATCCAGGCTTTCTGCACCCGGTGCATCGTGCCGTTGACCGCGAGCCCTTCGACGGTGGTGATCTTCTTGCCGACCGCGTCGCTCGCCTGCATGCCGCAGGAGCGCACCGCCTCGCCGTCCACATGCACGGTGCAGGCGCCGCACTGGGCGATGCCGCAGCCGTATTTCGTGCCGGTCAGCCCGGCGTTCTCGCGGATCGCCCAGAGCAGGGGCGTATCGTTCTCGACGTCGACCTCGTAATCCTTGCCGTTGATATTGAGCCGGATCATGGCATTGCACTCCCTGCCGGGCCGTCGCCCGGACTGTTCCAGCCGGGTCATCACCCGGCTGGTCGAAGGCTGAAACGAAACTGGAATCGTTTCAATCAACATTCTGGTGTGCGGTTTCGTCCATCTTGTGACAGCGTTCCGGCGACAGAATTTGCCGAATGGGGGAGCGTGGCAGATGCGGGATGGGCGCGCGCTGGGAACAGGGCGTGGGCCGCGTGCCGTGTTGCACTGCGCCAGACCGCGCGTGTGGCGCTTTTGGTCGCTCTTGCGGTTCGAAAAATTTTAACATTAAAATAATTGCAGATGGACCGGGCCGGCGTGGCCGGGGGGAGAAATGACCATGAAACGTTGGATGATGCTCGCGGCGTTCGCCGCCGTCTTGCCGCAGGCTGCGGCGGCGCAGGAGGTGACGCTGAAGGC
The DNA here is from genome assembly GCA_019635575.1 of Pseudolabrys sp. Lineage (GTDB taxonomy): Bacteria > Pseudomonadota > Alphaproteobacteria > Rhizobiales > Xanthobacteraceae > Pseudolabrys. The sequence goes on from JAHBZF010000076.1 coordinate 6,883, forward strand.
CGTGTCGTCGTTCGCGGAAAAGACGACGTTCTCGCGCGGGTTCGAAACCTTCGTCGAGCGGGTCAACGCCGCCGGCAAGGGCGTCATCCAGATCAACTATATCGGTGGGCCGAAGGCGATGCCGCCGTTCGAGGTGGGCAACGCGCTGAAAGGCGGCGTGGTCGATCTCGCCAATGTCACCGGCGCCTTCTACACCAATGTGATGCCGGAAGCCGATGCCTGGAAGCTGACCCAGGTGCCGATGTCGGAGATCCGCAAGAATGGCGGCTACGACTACATGGCCAAGCTCTATGCCGAGAAGATGAATGCGATCCTGCTGGCGCGGCTCTCGGACAACAACCCGTTCCATCTTTATCTGAACAAGCCGATCACCAAGCCGGATCTCACCGGGCTCAAGCTGCGCATCACGCCGGTCTATCGCGACTTCTTCCAGGCGCTCGGCGCCACCGTGGTGCAGACCGCGCCGGGCGAGGTCTATACGGCGCTGGAGCGCGGCGTGGTCGACGGCTACGGCTGGCCGATCACCGGCATCTTCGATCTCGGCTGGCAGGAAAAGACCAAGTATCGCGTCGATCCGGGCTTCTATTCCTCCGAAGTGTCGATCCTGGTCAACAAGACCACCTGGGACAAGCTCAGCGACGCGCAGCGCGCGGTCCTGCTCAAGGCCAGCGCACAGGCCGAGGCCGAAGCCGTGCCGATGTTCACCGAGGAGGGCAACAAGGACACCAAGCGGCAGGCCGACGCGGGCATCCAGACCATCAAGCTCGACGGCGAGAACGCCAAGGTGTTCCTCGACAAGGCCTATGAAGCCGGCTGGGCCGGCGTCATCCGCCAGAGCCCGGAGCACGGGCCGAAGCTGCGGCAGTTCTTCTCCAAGCCCAAGTGAGCAATGGCCGGATAGCCACGTGATCTCCGTCACCGCGTCAGGGTCGTGAGGCGTTTGTCATGACGACCCTGTCGCTGTGGTACGGCCGGCTGCTGGAGGCGATGCTGTCTATCGCCTGCCTGCTATTGCTGGCGATGACGCTGCTGATCGGCGCCGATGTCTTGCTGCGCAATATCGGCGCCGGCGGCATCCCGCCGAGCAACGAACTGTCCGAAGACCTGTTGTATCTGGTGACGCTGCTCGCCGCGCCCGCCTTGTTGCGGCTCGGCCAGCACATCCGCGTCGACATCATCCTGCGGGTGCTGCCGGAGAAGCTCGGCTGGGCGCTGGAATGGGTCGCCGACATCATCGGCCTGATCTGCTGCCTGTATTTCGTCTGGTACGGCGCCGGCGTGGTGGCGGCGAGCTATGCGAGCGGCGCGCTGTCGATCAAGACGCTGATCATGCCGGAATGGTGGATTCTCGCGCCGATGCCGGTGGTGTTCGTTCTGCTCGCCATCGAGTTCATCTTCCGCATGCACCGGCTGGCGCTGTCCGAGCGCAAGATCCGCGACGAAGCGGTTTCGGCCTCTTAAGGGAGCAGCGCGCATGTCGTGGCAAATGGCATCGCTGCTGCTGCTCGGCGGCTCCACCGTGCTGCTGTTCATCGGCTTGCCGGTGGCGTTCTCGTTCGTCGCCATCAACATCGTCGGCGCCATCGTGTTTCTCGGCGGCGATGCCGGCCTCAACCAGATGGTGCGCAACAGCGCCGCCTCGGTGCTCAACTTCTCGCTGACGCCGATCCCGCTGTTCGTGCTGATGGGCGAGGTGCTGTTCCACACCGGCCTCGCCATCAAGGTGATCGATGGCATCGAGCGGCTGGTGCGGCAGGTGCCGGGCCGTCTCGCGGTGGTGGCCGTGGTCGCCGGCACGGTGTTCTCGGCGATCTCCGGCTCGACCATCGCCACCACGGCGATGCTCGGCTCGCTGATGCTGCCGGTGATGCTGTCGCGCGGCTACAATCCGAAAATGGCGGTCGGCCCGATCATGGCGATCGGCGCGGTCGATATGCTGATCCCGCCCTCGGCGCTCACCGTGCTGCTCGGCAGCCTGTCGGGCATCTCGATTTCCAAGCTGCTGATCGGCGGCGTCGTGCCCGGCCTGATCCTCAGCGTCGCGTTCGTCGGCTACATCGTCGTGCGCGCAAAGATGAATCCGGCGCTGGCGCCGCCGACGCCGATCGCGGAGGAGCACGGCTGGAAGAAGTACGAGCTGCTGTTCAAATACGTGCTGCCGCTGGTGTCGATCTTCGTCGTCGTGGTCGGCGCCATGTCCGGCGGCATCGCCACCCCGACCGAATCCGCGGCACTCGGCGCCATCGCCACCATGGCGCTGGCGATCGCCTATCGCGCGCTCACCTGGGACGCGCTGATGAAGTCGTTGCGCGGCACGGTGGTGATCTCGGCGATGATTCTGTTCATCATCCTCGGCGCGACGACGTTCTCGCAGATCCTCAGCTTCTCCGGCGCGACCAGCGGCATCGTCTCGGCGATCTTCAACCAGGGTTTGACGCCATTCCAGATCCTGCTCGGCATGCTGCTGATCCTGATTTTCCTCGGCGTGTTCGTCGATCAGGTGTCGATGATGCTGATCACGCTGCCGGTGTTCATGCCGATCGTCGATCGGTTGCAGATCGACCTGATCTGGTTCGGCGTTCTGTATCTCATCTGCATGCAGCTCGGCCTGCTGCTGCCGCCGCACGGCCTGCTGCTGATGACCATGAAGGGCGTCGCGCCGCCGCAGGTGACGTGGGCGCATATCTTCATGGGCGTGGTGCCCTATATCGCCATGAGCGTGCTGCTGCTCGGGCTGATCCTCGGCGTGCCCGCCATCGCGACGTGGCTCCCGCACGTGCTGGGGTGAGGGCGGCAGCCATGGTCTATCCGTCGTCATGGCCGGGCGAAGTCCCGGCCATCCACGACTTTAGTGATGGTAAAACAAGACGTGGATGCCCGCGACATCAGGGCGTTCACGCCCGCCTTTGACGGGCGATGCGCGGGCATGACGCCGGAGAGAGTAATGGTCGAGCCTACGGCACCACGGCCGTCGCTTCGATCTCCAGCCGCGCGTCGGGCTCGACCAGCCGCGTCACCGCGACCAGCGCCATGGTCGGGAAGTTGTAGCCGAGCGTGGCGAGATAGACCGGGCCAAGCTCCTTGCGCGCATCGAGATATTCGTTGATGTCGCAGACATACCAGGTCATGCGCACCAGATGCTCGGGGCCGGCGCCGCCTTCCTTGAGCACCGCGACGATGTTCTCCAGCGCCTGCTTCGTCTGCGCGACGAAACCCTTGGGGAATTTCTCGTTGGCGTCCCAGCCGACGATGCCGCCGGTGAACACGAACGTGCCGCGCGCACGGATGCCGTTGGCATAGCCTTTCGGCTTCGGCCAGCCCGCCGGATTCAGCACGTCATGCACGGTTTTTTTATCGGCCACGAAGTCTCTCCTGGTGTCAGGTCAATGCGAGATTGCTTGGATTGAACCGGCATCTAACCCCGTTCGTCCCCGCGAAAGCGGGGACCCACGCTTAGAGTGGATTCCCGCTTTCGCGGGAATGAACGGAGGAGAGAGCCGTTCAACCCCATGATTGTCAGTGCGCCACTTCGGTCGCGGCGCGCTTGCGCAGCTCGAACCGTTGCAGCTTGCCGGTCTGGGTCTTCGGCAGTTCGGTGACGAATTCGATGGCGCGCGGATATTTGTACGGCGCCACCGTCGCCTTGACGTGATCCTGCAGCAGCCGGGCGGTGTCGGCGTCGGGCGCATGGCCGGGCCGCAGCACGATATAGGCTTTGACGATCTGGCCGCGCTCCGGGCAGGGCTGGCCGACGACGCCGCATTCGGCGACGGCCGGATGCGTCATCAGCGCCGATTCCACTTCCGGCCCGGCGATGTTGTAGCCGGCGGAGATGATCATGTCGTCGGAGCGCGCCTGATAGAAGAAGTAGCGGTCCTTATCCATCAGATAGGTGTCGCCGGTGACGTTCCAGCCGCTCTGCACATAGACGGTCTGGCGCGTGTCGGCGAGATAGCGGCAGCCGGTCGGGCCGCGCACGGCGAGACGGCCGGGAATGCCGGGCGGCATTTCCTTGCCGGCGTCGTCGATCACCATGGCCTCGTAGCCGGGGACCGCGCGGCCGGTGGCGCCGGGGCGGATTTCATCCTCCGGCGAGCCGATGAAGATGTGCAGCATCTCGGTCGCGCCGATGCCGTCCATGATCTTGATGCCGGTGGCATCGAGCCAGGCATCGAACGTCCCGCGCGGCAGCGCCTCGCCGGCGGAGATACATTTGCGCAGCGAGGAGATGTCGTAGTCGCCGAGCTTGCCGAGCATGGCGCGATAGGCGGTCGGCGCGGTGAAGCAGATGGTGGCTTTGTGCTCGCTGATCGCCTTCAGGAGATCGTCGGGCGAGGCACGCTCGACCAGAATCGTCGCCGCGCCGGCGCGCAGCGGAAACAGCACCAGCCCGCCGAGACCGAAGGTGAAGGCGAGCGGCGGCGAGCCGATGAAGCGGTCGGTATCCTGCGCGCGCAGCACATGGCGGCCGTAGCTGTCGCAGGTGGCGATGATGTCGCGGTGGAAGTGCATGGTGCCTTTCGGCTCGCCGGTGGTGCCGGAGGTGAAGCCGATCAGGCAGACATCGTCATTGGCGGTGTCGCAGGCGGTGAACTGACCGTAGCCCGGCTTCGCCATCAGTTTTTCCAGCGTGTCGTCGCCGGTGCCGCCCCAATAGACCACATGCCTGAGGTCACTGGTGATGGCGCGGGTCTTCTCCATCTCGTCGGTGAGCTTGTGGTCGCACAGCGCGATCGTGACCTTGGCTTTGGTGACGACGTAGGACAATTCCTTGGCGCGCAGGAGCGGCATGGTGCCGATGACGACGCCGCCGGCCTTCATCACCGCGAGATAGCACGCCGCCATCATCGGGTTGTTCGGCGCGCGCAGCATCACGCGGTTGCCGGGGACGAGGCCGAGGTCGCGGGTCAGCACATTGGCGATGCGGTTCACGCGCTCGGCGAACTGCGCATAGGAGAGGGCTTCGGTCGGCGAGATCACGCAGGCATGGTTGCCGCGGCCGTTGGCGATCCAGCGGTCGAGCAGTTCGGTGACGCAGTTCATCCGGTCGGGATAGTGCAGCTCCGGCAGATCGAACAGGAATTGCGGCCACTGCGACGGCGGCGGCAGGTTGTCCCGCGTGAAGGTGTCCTGATGAGCCGAAGGAATCATGACTGCATCCCCTTTGCTGCCCTTTACTGCGCCGCGGCCGCCGGTTGACGTTTGAGCGCCTCGCGCCCGATGACGATCTTCTGCACCTCGGTCGCGCCTTCGTAGATGCGCAGGGCGCGGATTTCGCGATACAGTTCCTCGACCTTGACGCCCTTGGTGACGCCAAGCCCGCCGTAAAGCTGCACGGCGCGGTCGATCACCCGCTGCGCCGCTTCGGTCGCGAACATCTTGGCGATGGCGGCTTCGCGGGTGACGCGCGGTGCGCCGTTATCCTTGGTCCAGGCGGCGCGATAGACCAGCAGCGCCGAGGCGTCGACGTCGGTTTCGCTGTCGGCGATCGCCGCCTGCGTCAGTTGCAGGTCGCCGAGCGGTGCGCCGAACAGTTTGCGATTGTTGGCGCGGGTGAGCATATCGGTCAGCGCGCGGCGGGCGAAGCCGAGCGCGGCGGCGCCGACCGTCGAGCGGAAGATGTCGAGGGTGGCCATCGCCACCTTGAAGCCTTCGCCGCCCTTGCCGAGGCGGTTCGCCGCCGGGATGCGCACATTGTCGAAATTGAGCGTCGCCAGCGGATGCGGCGCGATCACGTCGATGCGTTCCGCGACGGTGAGGCCCGGCGTGTCGGCGTCGACCACGTAAGCGGACAGCCCCTTGGCGCCGGGCGCCTCGCCGGAGCGCGCGAACAGCACGTAGAAATCGGCGATGCCGCCGTTGGAGATCCAGGTCTTGCGGCCGTTGATGCGCACATGGCTGTTGCCGTCCGGCGTCGCCGTGGTCGCCATCGCCGCGACGTCGGAGCCGGCCTCCGGTTCGGACAAAGCGAACGCGGCGATCTTCTTGCCCTCGCGCACGGCGGGCAGATAGCGCTGCTTCAAGTCGTCGGAGCCGAACACGGTGATCGAGCCGGTACCGAGGCCCTGCATGGCGAAGGCGAAGTCGGCGAGGCCGTCATGGAAGCCGAGGATTTCGCGCGCGAGACACAGCGTGCGCACATCCAGTGTCTGATTGCGCCCGCCATAGGCGGCCGGCACCACCGCGTCGAGGAAACCGGCGCGGCCCAATGCGGCGACGCGCGCGCGGCACGCTTCGTCGACATCGTCATGCGGCAGGCCGGGCAGCGTCGCTGCCGCCCAGCGCGACAGCCGCGCCGCGAAATCGCGATGCGCGTCGGTGAAGAACGGCCAGGTGAGCGTTTCGGACAGAAGGCTCATCCTCAATTCCCCTCGAACACCGGCTTCTGCTTGGCGGCGAAGGCGCGATAGGCGCGGGCGAAGTCTTCGGTTTCCATGCACAGCGCCTGCGCGACGGCTTCCGCCTCGATCGACTGCTCGACCGACATGGCCCATTCCATCTCCAGCATGCGCTTGGTCATGGCGTTGGCGAATGTCGGACCGCTGGCGAGATCGGCGGCGAAGTCGGCGGCGACTTGGGCAAGCTTGTCCGGCTCGACTAGGCGATTGAAGAAGCCGACGCGCTCGCCTTCCTCGGCGCCGAGTCCACGGCCGGTGTAGAGCAGTTCGGCGGCGCGGCCCTGGCCGATGATGCGCGGCAGGATCGCGCAAGCACCCATGTCGCAGCCGGCGAGCCCGACGCGATTGAACAGGAAGAACACTTTCGCGGCCGGCGTGCCGATGCGGATATCGGACGCCATCGCGAGGATCGCGCCGGCGCCGGCGGCGATGCCGTCGACCGCGGCGATGATCGGCTGCGGCGCCGCGCGCATCGCCTTCACCGCCTCGCCGGTCATGCGGGTGAAGTCGAGCAGGCCGTCGGTATCCATGTCCTCGACCAGCGGCTTGATGATCTCGAACACGTCGCCGCCGGAGCAGAAATTGCTGCCGGCGCCGGTGATGACGAACACCTTGACCTGCTTGTCGCGGTTCGCCGCGCGGAAGATGTCGGCGATCTCGGCGTAGCTCTCGAAGGTCAGCGGATTCTTGCGATCCGGCCGGTTGAGCGTCAGCGTCGCCACCTTGCCGGACACCTCGAAGCGGACATGCTGCGCCTTGTAATCGGCGAGCGGCAAAGTGACGGGATTGGCAACACGCATCAGGACGCTCCGGCGATGGATTTGCGGACGGACGCCTTGGCGCGTCCGAGGATCTGCATCAGCGTCTCGGTTTCCTCCGGCGTCATGCCGGCGAACAGATCGGCGATCCAGTTTTCGTGGGTGCGCGCCATGGCGCGGAAGGTCTTGCGCCCTTCGGCGGTGAGGTTGACCAGTTGCGCGCGGCGGTCGTTCGGCGCCGGGCGGCGCTCGACCAGCCCCTGCGACTGCAGCCGCTCGACCAGCCCGGTGACGTTGCCGTTCGACACCATCATCCGCTGCGACAGTTCGCCGAGCGTCATGCCGTTCACGGACTTGTCGAGCTGCGCCATCAGGTCGAAGCGCGGCAGCGTCACGTCGAAGCTCTCGCGCAACCGGCGGCGGATCTCGCCCTCGATCAGGGTGGTGCAGGTCAAGAGCCGCAGCCACAGCCGCAGTTCGGTTTCGTGATCGGCGGGGCGTTCCGCGACCTTGGTCTCGGCGTCGAGCGGCATCGCGAGGTTTGAGGCAGCGAGATCCGGCATCACACTTCTCCGCCGGCGACCGCGAGCGTGGTCCCGGTGATGGCAGCGGCTTCCGGCGAACAGAGAAACAGAGCGGCGGCGGCGACCTCGGCGGGCTTGATCAGCCGGCCGATCGGAATGCTGCGCACCATGCCCTTGAGGATATCCTCCGCCGGCTTGCCGGACTTCTCCGCGGCGCGGGCGATGTCCTCGTGGATCATCTCGGTTTCGGTGTAGCTCGGGCAGATGGCGTTGACGGTAATGCCGTGCCGCGCCGTCTCCAAGGCGAGCGAGCGGACGAGGCCGATCACGCCGTGTTTCGCGGCGGTGTAGCCGGAGATCGCCGGATAGCCTTTCAGCCCCGCGGTCGAGGCCACGGCGATGACGCGGCCGGACTTGCGCTCGGCCATGCCGTCGATCACCGCGTGGATCGCGTGCACGACGCTCATCAGGTTGAGGTCGATCATGCGGCGGAAATGCGCGGCATCGGCCTTGCGGAACGGCACGCTCTCGGCGCCGCCGGCATTCGCCACCAGAATGTCGATCGGGCCGTGCTGTTTCGCGGCCGCGGCCGCGCCGTCGGCCACCGCTTGCGGGTCGGTGGCGTCGGCGGCGAACCAGTGCGCCGCGTCGCCGGCCGCGACGGTATCCTTCAAGGCGTCGGCCTGACGCGCGGTGACGGTGACGGTGGCGCCGGCGCGGGTCAGCGCCGCGGCGATCGCCCGGCCAATGCCGCGGCTGCCGCCTGTCACCAGCGCATGCCGTCCCTCGAGCCGGGTCATTGTCTGCTTCGCCCTCTTTATCCGCCGCTCGCTTCGGCTCTCTTCGGCTCTCTTGGGTCGTGTCCGATCCGGCCGTCCGATCGCCGCCAGCCGGAAATATTTTAAGCTTGAAATTAGCCCCCGCAAGCTTGTGGTCAAGATACTTTAAGCTTAAAATAATTGCCTGACCCGACCAAGCCTGTTTCAATCTTCGGGATATGCCTCCGGGCTACGGTTCCCCAAGAGCTACGATCCCCAAGACAAGCGCGAGCGGACCCTATGAAAATCAATGTGATCGGCGGCGGACCTGCTGGCCTCTATGCGTCCATCCTGTTGAAAAAGGCGTGGCCGCAGCACCAGATCACGGTGTTCGAGCGCAACCGGCCTGACGACACGTTCGGCTTCGGCGTGGTGTTCTCCGACCAGACGCTCGACACCTTCGCGAAATACGATCAGGAGAGCTACCGGGCGATCACCGACAATTTCGCCTATTGGGACGACATCGAAATCCACTTCAAGGGTTCGACCTTCCGCATTGGCGGCAACGGTTTCTGCGGTTGCGCGCGCGTCACGCTGCTGCAACTCCTCACGCAGCGGGCGCAGGCGCTCGGCGTCGAGACCAAATTCCAGACCGAAGTGACGGACCTCGAGGCGCTGCGCCGCGACGCCGATCTGGTGATCGCCTCCGACGGCATCAATTCGCGCGTGCGCGAGACCTATGCCGACATCTTCAAGCCGTCGGTCGATCTGCGGCCGAACAAGTTCTGCTGGATGGGTTCGACCAAGCCGCTCGACAGCTTCACCTTCTATTTCAAGGAAACCGAGCACGGCATCTTCATCGTCCATGCCTACCAATACGAGCCCGGCCGCTCGACCTGGATTTTCGAGACCGATCCCGAGACCTTCGCGAAGGCTGGCCTCGACGGCAAGGACGAGCCGGCGACGGCCGCCTATTTCGAAAAGTTGTTCGCCAAGGAGCTCGACGGCCACAAGCTGATCATCAACCGCTCGGCCTGGCGCAATTTCCCGGCGATCCGCTGCGAAAAGTGGACCTACGGCAACACCGTGATCGTCGGCGACGCCAAGGCGACGGCGCACTTCTCCATCGGCTCGGGCACCAAGCTCGCCATGGAGGACGCGGTCGGCCTGTACGAAGCATTCCGCGCCACCGGCGGCAACGACGTCAAGGCGGCGCTGGCGCATTACGAAAGCCACCGCCGCGAGGAAGTGGAAAAGACGCAGCACTCTGCCGACGTGTCGCTCGTCTGGTTCGAGCACGTCAAGCGGTTCTGGGACATGGAGCCGACGCGCTTCGCCTTCGGCCTGATGACGCGCTCCAAGGCGATCACCTACGACAACCTCGCGCTGCGCGCGCCGGAATTCGTCGCCGATGTCGATCGTCTCGTCTCCGAGGAGGTGCGTGACAAGGGCTATACCGCCGGCAATGCGGTGCCGGCCGCGCCGATGTTCCAGCCGTTCAAGCTGCGCGACATGGCGCTCGCCAACCGCGTCGTCGTTTCGCCCATGTGCCAGTATTCGGCCAAGGACGGCCTGCCGAACGACTGGCATCTGGTGCATTACGGCGCGCGTGCGACCGGCGGCGCCGGCCTCGTGTTCACGGAAATGACCGACGTGTCGGAGGAAGGGCGCATCACGCTCGGCTGCGCCGGCATGTACAACGACGCGCAGGAAGCGGCGTGGAAACGCATCGTCGATTACGTGCACGCTCATTCCGGCTCGAAATTCTGCCTGCAGCTTGGCCATGCCGGGCGCAAGGGCGCGACCAAGCTGATGTGGGACGGCATCGACGAGCCGCTGGAGCACGGCGCGTGGCCGATCATCTCGGCGTCGCCGATCCCGTATTACCCGAACAGCCAGGTGCCGCGCGAGGCGACCCGCGCCGACATGGACAAGGTGCGTGACGATTTCGTCGCGGCGACGAAGCGCGCCGAGCGCGCCGGCTTCGACATGGTCGAGATGCACGCGGCGCACGGTTATCTCTTGGCGAGCTTCATCTCGCCGCTGACCAACCAGCGCAAGGACGACTACGGCGGCTCGCTGGAAAACCGCATGCGCTTCCCGCTGGAAGTGTTCAAGGCGATGCGCGCGGTCTGGCCGAAGGAGAAACCGATGTCGGTACGCATCTCCGCCACCGACTGGCAGAGCGGCGGCGTCACCGGCGAGGAGTCGGTGCTGATCGCCGACATGTTCAAGGCGGCGGGCTGCGATCTGATCGACGTCTCGACCGGACAGACCACGGCGGATTCCGCGCCGGTGTTCGGCCGCATGTTCCAGACGCCGTTCTCGGATCAAATTCGCAACGAGGGCGAGATCGCCACCATGTGCGTCGGCGCCATCACCACGGCGGATCAGGTGAATACCATCGTCGCTGCCGGCCGCGCCGATCTCGTGGCGCTGGCACGGCCGCATCTGGTCGATCCGGGTTTCACCATGCAGGCGGCAGGCTGGTATGGCGCCGCCGACATCTTCTGTCCGCCGCAATATCTCGCCGGCAAGGAGCAGATCCTGCGCAACAGCCGCCGCGACCGCGAGGAACTGACCGAGCTCAAGCGCAAGGCGCGGCCGAAGGCCCACGCCGATACGTGGAAGCAGGCGTAGGGGCGCGCCTTCTTCGATATGCCATGACCAGTGGATGGAGTGGAACGGAGCGCAACTCTTTCCCCGCCTCATCCTGAGGAGCGATGCGGAGCATC
>JAHBZF010000077.1 GCA_019635575.1 Pseudolabrys sp.
CAGGCGCTTCAGGTCGGCGACGATCGGTATGGAGGCGCCGCAGCCGATCAGGAGGGCGTCGCGTCCCCATTCTTCCGCGAGCGCGCCGCGGGTTGCGGCCAGTTGCGGCTGGTCCCATGGAAGACCGACGGCGGGCGCTGCGGTGTGATCGAGGAACTCGGCCTTGCAGTCGGCCGGCAGCCGCGCGCGCACATAGGCGCGAAAGGCGTCGCGGATTTTCGCCGGGTCCTGGCCCTTCACCAGCCGGAACGAAATTTTCGCCGAGGCTTCGCTCGGAATCACCGTCTTCGAGCCCTGCCCCATATAGCCGCCCCAGATGCCGTTCACGTCGCAGGTCGGGCGCGAGAACACCTGTTCGATCAGGAGACGATCGGTCTCGCCGGCGGGCACGCTCAGGCCCATGGGCTTCAAGAAGCTTTCCGGCGTGAAATTGAGCGCGCGCCACTGGCGGAGCACATCCGCCGGCAGGTCTTCGACGCCATCATAGAAGCCGGGAATGGTGATCCGCCCATCGTCGGCATGAATGCCGCCGAGAATCTTCGTCAGCACGCGGATCGGATTCTGCGCGGCGCCGCCGAACAAGCCCGAATGCAGGTCGCGGTCGGCGGCCGTGATCTTCACCTCCTCGTAGACGAGGCCGCGCAACGAGGTGGTGATCGCCGGCGTCTGCGCGTCCCACATGCCGGTGTCGCAGACCATCGCGAAGTCGGCCTTCAGCTCTGCGGCGTTGGCATCGAGGAAGGGCTTCAGCGACGGCGAACCCGACTCCTCCTCGCCTTCGAACAGCAGGGTCATCTTGGCCGGCAGCGAACCATGCTCGGCCTTCCAGGCGCGGCACGCCTCCACGAACAGCATCAACTGGCCCTTGTCGTCGGCCGAGCCGCGACCGGTGATCACCTCGCGGCCGTCAAGCTCCTTCACGGCCGGATCGAAAGGGTCGGAGTGCCACAGTTCGAGCGGATCGACGGGCTGCACATCGTAGTGGCCGTAGAACAGGACATGCGGCGCGCCGACCGGGCCGTCATGATGAGCGACGACCATGGGGTGGCCGGTTGTGTCGCGCACGCTGGCATCGAAGCCGATCGTTTTCAGGTCAGCAACCAGCCATTCGGCGGCCTTGCGGCAGTCGGCCTTGTAGGCCGGATCCGTCGAGATCGACTTGATCCGGATAAGATCGAACAGACGCGCGAGGCTCTTGTCGAGATCGGCGTCAAGGCGGTCGAGGACGGGAGAGATTCTGGACATCAGGTCGTGGCCCTTCATTTTGGCGGCGGACCGTAGTCGGCTCGGGCGCAAGATGAAAGGGCGCGAAGGTCCGTCGCCAGAGCAATCCTGTGCCAACGGCCAAAGAAAAAGCCGCCGTGGCGGGAGGGGGGAAGCCACGGCGGCCCTACTCGAAACGATGCGGCAGCCCGGAGAGGGGGATGAGGCTGCCGCAGGTGTCCGGTATAGGCGGGGGACGGGCCTTACTCCGGACTTCGGCAAATACCGCCGATGCCGATTTATTTGGTCTCCGAATGTGGAGATTCAAGGGCACGAACATTACAACACTGTAACATAGGCGTGAGAATCGGGCGTCGCGTGACCTGCGTCGAGGTCTGTCAGCAGGCAGCGCCAGCCTCATGCCGCCGCTCGGTTAGGATTGGACACGGATGGTGGTCCGCGTTAGGCCTTCGCCCATGAAAAAGGGCGACCATCTCTTCCTCGTCGACGGTTCCGGCTACATCTTCCGCGCCTATCACGCGCTGCCGCCGCTGAACCGAAAATCCGATGGCCTGCCGACCAACGCGGTGCTCGGCTTCTGCAACATGGTGTGGAAGCTGATGCAGGACGCCAAGAACACCGATGTCGGCGTCGCGCCGACCCATTTTGCGGTCATTTTCGACTATTCGTCGAAGACGTTCCGCAACGAGCTCTACGACCAGTACAAGGCCAATCGCACGGCGCCGCCGGACGACCTGATCCCGCAGTTCGGGCTGATCCGGCAGGCGACCGTGGCGCTCGGCCTGCCCTGCATCGAAAAGGAAGGCTTCGAGGCCGACGACCTGATCGCCACCTATGCGCGGCTGGCCAGTGAAGTCGGGGCAGACTCAACCATTGTCTCCTCGGACAAGGACCTGATGCAGCTCGTCGGCACGACGGTCGCCATGTACGACCCGATCAAGGACAAGCGCATCGGCATCCCCGAGGTCATCGAGAAGTGGGGTGTCCCTCCCGAGAAGATGGTCGATCTTCAGGCGCTCGTCGGCGATTCCGTCGACAATGTGCCGGGTGTGCCCGGCATCGGGCCGAAGACGGCGGCGCAACTTCTGGAGACCTTCGGCGATCTCGACACGCTGCTCGCGCGCGCCAGCGAGATCAAGCAGGAGAAGCGTCGCGAGACGATCGTCAAGAATGCCGACAGCGCCCGCATCTCGCGCGAGCTCGTACGGCTGAAGAACGACGTGCCGCTCGGGGCCGGCGAGGCGGTGGATGACCTGACGCTGCAGCCCGTGAACGGACCGACGCTGATCGGCTTCCTGAAGACAATGGAGTTCACCACGCTGACCCGTCGCGTCGCCGAGGCGACCGGCACGGATGCCAGTGCCGTAGAAGGCGCCGCGATCACGGTGGACACGACCGATATGCACGGTCCGGACGTCGGGTTCCCAGTGGCGGTGGACGGCGGACGAACGGCGGGGAAGAAGGCGGAGAAGGTTGAGGCGTCTCCGGCCGCGCAGCCTGCCTCCAAGGGCGAAGGAACGACGCCGGCGCAACTCGCGAAGGCGCGCGCCGACACGGCCGGCACCGGCAAATTCGATGCCAGCGCCTACGTCATGATCCGCGATGTCCAGACCCTGTCCGACTGGGTGGCGGAAGCCACGGAGGCCGGCGCCGTCGCGATCGACACCGCGACGACATCCTTCGATCCGATGCAGGCGGAGATGTGCGGCTTCACGCTGGCGACCGCGCCGGGTCGAGCCGCCTATGTGCCGCTCGCCCACAAAGACGGGGCCGGCGACCTCCTGGGCGGTGGTCGTGCCGAGGGCCAGGTCACAGTCCGCGACGCGCTTGCTCTCCTTAGGCCCCTGCTGGAGAGCCCGGCCGTGTTGAAGATCGGACACAACATCAAGGTCGATATGGTTGTGCTCAGCCGGTACGGCGTCGACCTCGCCCCGGTGGACGACATCATGCTGATGTCCTACGCGCTGGACGGCGGGACGCAGGGTGGCCATGGCCGCGACGAGCTGGCGCAGAAGCTTCTCGGCCACACGACCGCCGAGTACAAGAGCCTGACCGGTACCGGGAAGTCGGCGATCGGCTTCGATTTCGTCGCCGTCGACAAGGCGGCCGGCTACATGGCCGAGCGCGCCGACGTGACGCTCCGACTGTGGCAGGTGCTGAAGCCGCGCCTGCCGACCAAGGCGGTCGTCTCCGTCTACGAACGCCTCGAACGGCCGCTCGTGCCGGTGCTGGCACGGATGGAACAGCGCGGCATCGCCATCGACAGGCAGATCCTCTCCCGGCTGTCCGGCGAGCTGGCGCAGGGTGCCGCGCGGCTGGAGGACGAAATCTACGTTGTGGCCGGCGAGAAATTCACCATCGGCTCGCCCAAGCAGCTCGGCGACATCCTTTTCGGCAAGATGGGGCTGCCCGGCGGCTCCAAGACCAAGACCGGGCAGTGGTCGACGACCGCGCAGGTGCTGGAGGAACTGGCGGCGGAAGGCCACGAACTGCCGCGCAAGATCGTCGACTGGCGGCAGATGACAAAGCTGAAGTCCACCTATACGGACGCCCTCCCCGGTTATGTGAACCCGCAGACACAGCGCGTGCACACGTCCTATTCGCTGGCGGCGACCACGACGGGACGGCTGTCATCGTCCGAGCCGAACCTGCAAAATATTCCCGTGCGCACGGAGGAAGGGCGCAAGATCCGCACCGCCTTCGTCGCGACGCCGGGCATGAAGCTGATCTCGGCCGACTACAGCCAGATCGAGCTGCGCCTGCTTGCCCATATCGCCGACATACCGCGTCTGAAGCAGGCTTTCGCCGAGGACGCCGACATCCACGCCGCGACGGCGTCCGAAATGTTCAACACGCCGGTGGCGGGCATGCCGCGCGAAATCCGCAATCGCGCCAAGGCCATCAATTTCGGCATCATCTACGGCATCTCGGCCTTTGGCCTCGCCAACCAGCTCAGCATCCCGCGCGAGGAAGCGGGCGCCTATATCCGCAAATATTTCGAGCGCTTCCCCGGCATCCGCGACTACATGGAAGAAACCAAGGCGTTCTGCCGCGAGAACGGCTATGTGCTCACGCTGTTCGGGCGCAAATGCCATTACCCGGACATCAAGCACTCCAACGCCTCGGTGCGCGCCTTCAACGAACGCGCCGCGATCAATGCGCGCCTGCAGGGCAGCGCCGCCGATATCATCCGCCGCGCCATGATCCGGATGGAAGGCGAGCTGACGGCGGCGAAGCTCAATGCGCAGATGCTGCTGCAGGTTCACGACGAACTGATCTTCGAGGTGCCGGACGCCGAGGTCGAGAAAACCCTGCCGGTGGTCACGCGGGTGATGGAAAAAGCGCCGCTGCCGGCGGTGCAACTGCAAGTGCCGTTGCAGGTCGAGGCGCGCGCCGCCGACAACTGGGACGAGGCGCATTAGGGCGGACAAGCGGGCCAGCGCCGCGTTACGGCTCGCTCAACGCCGCGGCGACGCGCGCGCCCATCACCATGTCGTCCTCGGCACCGAACGCGCGATGGCGGATGCGCCCGTCGCGGCCGATGATCACGGCGCTCGGCGTCCCCTGAAACGCATAGGCCTGCATGGTCTGCGGCAACGGGCCGGGATCGCCGGGACGATCCACCGCGACCGGAAAACTCAGCTTGTATTCGTGGATGAAAGCTTCGAGCGATACCGGCGTCATTGCCGCATGATGCTCGAACACGGTGTGCAGGCCGATCACCTGCAAGCCGCTCGCCTGAAACACCCGATGCGCCTTCTGCGCCTGCGGCGTGCCGTGGCTGACACATCCGGGGCACAGCATCTGAAACGCATGCAGGAACACGACACGCCCGCGCAGCGCCGCCAGCGTCAGCGGCTGATCGGCGTTGAACCAGCGGTCGACGATCAGCTCGGGGGCTTGCGTCATCTGCGTCATGTCTTGTGTCGTGTTCTGCATGCGGCGTCCGTGCGTCATTTCTGCTCGACGATGCGCCCCGACAGATCGAGCTTGCCGGAAGCGACGTCCATCACCTCGGTGATGCACAATAGCGGCGTCTTCCCTTGCGGGTGGACTCGCAATTTGGCGGTGACGGCGTCGAAGCCGGCGCCGATTGCGGCCTTCGGCTTGTGGGTGGTGCCGTTGACCGTCAACCCGTCGCCCTTGATCAGCGGCGTGTAGCCCGGACTGTCGAGCGCCAGCGGCAGGCCCGGCGCGCTCGCCGGGAGCGCCTCGCCCGGTGAAATGTCGCGCACCTTGAGGCCGGACGGGCCGCAGGTCTTGTCCTTGGCCAGCACCACCCAGTGGCTGTGCCATTGCTTGCCGTCATTGTTCGGATCGCCGTCGCCATCCTCGTCGTAGAGCGGCGTGTCGTCGAAATCCGGATGCGCGGTGACCACCAGGGCAAGAATGCCGGATTTCTTCCTGAAACCCGCGACCGACGGATCGAGCGTCGTCGGCCACGCATAGGCGTAGACCTCCGAGCCCGGCAGCTTGCCGGTCGGTGCGGGGCGCTCGCTACCCGCCTGTCCGGCCACTGTCATGTGAAAGGTGACGATTCGGCCCTTGGCCTTGGCGTCGGCCGACAGGATGTCGAAGGCTGGCGCGATGCCGGCCTTGCGTTCGGATTTGAGATCGTGGGCCGTCGCCGGCGCCACGGCGAGCAGTCCGGCAAAAGCCACGCAACTGATGATCCGCATGGGAACCTCCCTAATTGTATCGACTCGATACTATCAAGATTGGACAGCCTTGCAAGATGCTAGCGAGTCGATACTTTGGGCTGATGATCGCAAGAACTCCGGCCACACCCGCCGACGCCCCGCTGATCGCCGAACTGATCGAGCGGCTGGCCCGGCTCGTCCGCGCCGAGCGTCACGCGGCCGGGCTCAACCCGGCGCAGTGGGACGCGCTCACCTACCTCGCGCGTTGCAACCGCTATTCCAACACGCCGGGCGCGGTGGCGCGATTTCTCAACGCCACCAAAGGCACCGCTTCGCAGACCCTGAATGCGCTGGAACGCAAGCACCTCCTCCAGCGCCGCCCCGATCCGGAGTCCGGCCGCATCGTCCGGTTGTTCCTCACGCCGCGCGGAGAAACGCTCGCGGCACGCGACCCGATGCAGGAGCTGACCGCCACCGCCGCCACGCTCCCGGCAACGCAGCGCGAGGCGATGCTGCAAGGTCTCGCTGCCATGCTGACGCAGCTTCAGCGTGGCCGCGGCGATCGCCCGTTCGGCGTCTGCCACACCTGCCGGCATTTCCGCACCGGCGCCAAAGGCGAACGCACCCACTGGTGCACGCTACTGGAACAAACGCTGCAGGACAGCGACAGTACGCGCCTTTGCGCCGAACACGAGCCGGCGTGATCCTCCGCGACGCTGGCAGAACGTCGCAACTTGACTCGCACCGCATCTCCGTCCGATTTTGCGACCCGATATTGAGGGGACACACGATGCGACTGCGACTGGCGCTGGCGATCCTGACAGGCGGCGTATTTCTGCCGCAGCCGGCCTTCGCGGCCGAAGGGCTCAACGGCGCCGGCATGTCGATCCTGTGGGCACTGCCGTTCGCCGGCATGCTGCTGTCGATCGCCACCGGGCCGCTGCTTTATCCGCATCTGTGGGAACATCACTACGGCAAGTTCGCCGCGTTCTGGGCGGCGTGCACCATCATCCCGCTCTATCTGCTCGCCGGCGCGGGGCCGGCGACCGACGCGCTGCTGCACGCGCTGCTGCACGAATACATGCCTTTCATCCTGCTGCTGCTGGCGCTGTTCACCATCGCCGGCGGCATCTGGCTCGAGGGCAATCTGCGCGGCACGCCCGCAACCAACACGATCCTGCTCGGCATCGGCACCGTGCTCGCGAGCTTCATCGGCACTACCGGCGCATCCATGGTGCTGATCCGCCCGGTGCTGCGCGCGAATGACGATCGCAATCACAATGTCCACGTCATCGTCTTTTTCATTTTCCTCGTTTCGAATATCGGCGGCGTGCTGACGCCGCTCGGCGATCCGCCGCTGTTCGTCGGTTTCCTCAAGGGCGTCGATTTCTTCTGGACGCCGCAGCACCTGTTCCCGGAGATGCTGGTCTGTGTCGGGATCCTGTTGGTCTTATTTTTCCTGATGGACTGGTATCTGCACCACCGTGAGGAACGGGAGGAACATCCGTTCGATTTCACGCCGGATTCACCGCTGTCGCTGCACGGCAAGATCAACCTGCTGCTGATCGCGCTGGTGATCGCCGCGATCCTGATGAGCGCCTACTGGAAACCGGGCATCGCGTTCACGCTCTACACGGTCGAATTGCCGCTGCAGGATCTCGTCCGCGACGCCGTGTTCGTGATCGCCACGCTGCTGTCGCTCTGGCTGACGCCGAAGAACTGCCGCGAGGGCAATGGCTTCGAATGGGGACCGATCGTCGAGGTCGCCAAGCTGTTCGTCGCGATCTTCATCTGCATCGTGCCGGTGATCGCCATCCTGCATGCGGGTCTCGACGGCGCATTGGCGCCGCTGGTGTCGCTGGTCGGCAAGGGCGATCACGCCAACAACATCGCCTATTTCTGGGTGACCGGCGCGCTGTCGTCGTTCCTCGACAATGCGCCGACCTATCTGGTGTTCTTCGAGCTTGCCGGCGGCGATCCGCAGGTGCTGATGACGACCTTCGCCTCGACGCTGGCGGCGATCTCGGCCGGCGCGGTGTTCATGGGCGCCAACACCTATATCGGCAATGCGCCGAACTTCATGGTCTACGCCATCGCCAGGCGCGGCGGCGTCGCGATGCCGTCGTTCTTCGGCTACATGATCTGGTCGGGACTGATCCTGCTGCCGCTGTTCGTTCTGATCACGGTCCTGTTTTTCCGCTGATATCGCCGGAAATCGCCCCGAAACGGGGGTTGTTGACCGGTCCTTTACGCATTTTCGCCAGATTGCGCCCGCGCCGCCTGCCGGCCCGGCGGCGCAAGGAGAGCAAGGGTGCAACCTTTGCATCCGGCGGACGTTGATACAGCGGGAATTCTGCCGGGAGTTTTGCGAGGTTCGTGATGCGTCGTCCGTCCCGATCAGCTTGTGCCTTCATCGCCGCCGTGGCGATCGGCAGCGCTGCAATGACGGGCGCGATGACCGGCCCCGCCAACGCGCAGGGTCTGTTCGAGGCCCTCTTCGGCGGCATCAGCCGCGCGATCCGCGGCGAAGCGAGACCAGTGTCCGCTCCGCAGGCCTATGCGCCCGAGCGCGGCTATGACCGCGATCCGGTGACGCGGTTCTTCGACGACCTGACGGGACAGCGCAGCGGTCAGCGTGTCGCTGCCGCGCCCAGCGGTCCCTCCCGCGGCTTCTGTGTCCGCACCTGCGATGGCTCCTACTTCCCGGTGCAGAGCCGTCCCGGCATGAGCGCCGCCGAAGCCTGTTCGTCGTTCTGCCCGGCCAGCGAGACCAAGGTCTTCTCCGGCAGCAACATCGACTATGCAGTCGCCCGCGACGGCCAGCGCTACACCGACCTGCAGAATGCGTTCGTCTATCGGCAGAAGCTGGTGGACGGCTGCACCTGCAACGGCAAGCGCACCGGCGGTCTCGCCGCGATCCCGGCGCAGACCGATCCGACCCTGCGCCCCGGCGACATCGTCGCGACCGCCGAAGGATTCAAAGCCTTCACGCCAAACCGCCACGCGCAGGCGGAGTTCACGCCGGTCGATCTGGCCAGGGTGAACAAGTCCGTGCGCGAGACGCTGGCGAGCACCAAGATCGCGCCCAATCATACCGAGCCCGCGGTCGAGGACGGCGACACCACCGCCAGCATCGGCAACGACGCCGACGCGCGTGTGAGCCTGCGCTCAAAGATCGAGCCGGCGCGCGACCTCATCACCCAACGCTAGCGACGACGTCAGGCCGGGCGACTCGATCCCGAACAGTTGCACGAGACCGGCGAGCCCGTGCTCAGCGGGGCCTTCGATCAGGAAATCCGCCTGTCCCTCACCCTGGCCGCGCAGCTTCGGCCGGATGCCGGCGTAGTCCGGCGTCAGCGATCCGTCCGGCAGTTTCGGCCAGTAGGTACGCACGCGCGCGTAGAATGAATCGGCGCGGCGCGGATCGACGTCGTAGTTCTCGGTCTCGATCCATTCCACGTCGGGACCGAACCGCATCCGCCCGGCAAGATCGAGCGTGACGTGCACGCCGAGCCCACCGTCGATCGGCATCGGATAGATCAGCCGCTTGAACGCCGGCCGGCCGGCATAAGAGAAATAATTGCCCTTACCGTAGATGAGGCGCGGCACGCGCTCTTTCGGATAGTCGTCGATGCCGCGCGCCAGCGCCTGCGCGCCAAGGCCGGCGGCGTTGATCACCGCATCGAAGGCGAAGGTGCCAGCCTCGGCACCGCCGAACCGCACCTGCCACTGGCCGTCCTTGCGGGTCATGCCGACAACCGGCGTGTTCAGCGCAATGGCGCCGCCGTGATCCTCGATGTCGCCGCGCAGCGCGAGCATATAGCCGTGGCTGTCGATGACGCCGGTTTCCGGCGACAGCAGCGCCGCGGTGCAAAACAGTTCCGGCTCCATCGCCATCGCGGTCTTTGCATCGATGAAGGTGAGACCTTCGACGCCGTTGATGCCGCCCTGCTTGTAGATGGTTTCGATCTTCGCCAGCTCGGCGTCGTTGGTAGCGACGATCAGCTTGCCGCATTTGCTGTGCGGCACGCCGTGCGAGGCGAGAAACTCGTACAGCATCCGCCGCCCGCGCACGCACAGCACGGCGCGCAACGTATCGGTCGGGTAGTACATGCCGGCATGGATCACCTCGCTGTTGCGCGAGGAGGTCACCGTGCCGATGGCGTTCGCCGCCTCGGCAACGATCACCTCATGACCGCGCAGCGCGGCGGCACGCGCCACCGCCAGCCCGACGACCCCTGCCCCCGCCACCAAGACCTGCATTGCAATCCGATTCCCACCCAATCCGCTGCCTTCTTAACCATCGCCAGCGGCGGTTGAAAAGCGCGGCGTTCGTCGCCACGCCCGTTCTTAAGGTTTCCAACCGATCACGGTTGAACGCACCGGACACGGCAGGCAGGGTCGCCGGACAGGTTCATCAGGTGAATGTCATGCTGCCGTCCATGCGGTTAACCACGCCCACCCTCGCTGCCCTTGCGGCTTTGACGCTTGCGGCCGTCCCGTCAGGTCCGGCTGCGGCCAATCCGGCGCCGGGCGCGGTCAAGGTGCATGACGGCTGCCGCAACACCGCCAGCTTCGAACGCTGGGTGCAGGACTTCCGCAAGGACGCGATCGCACAGGGCATCAGCCCCGCCGTGGTGGATTCGGCTGTTCCCTACATGGAGTTCGCGCCCGAGATCATCCAGCGCGACCGCAATCAGCAGGTGTTCCAGCAGAGCTTCCTGCAGTTCTCCGACCGCATGATCGCCGGTCATCGCATGAAGAACGCGCAGATCATGATGCAGCGTCATGCGGCGATCCTCGCCAAGGTCGAGAAGCAATACGGCATTCCGGCGCCGGTTCTCGTCGCGTTCTGGGGCCTCGAAAGCGACTTCGGCACCAATACCGGCAAGCACAACATCCTCCGCGCAATCGCGACGCTTGCCTATGACTGCCGCCGCACCGAATATTTCCGCGAGCAGCTTGTTGACGCCTTGCGCATCCTGCAGCGGGGCGATCTCACCGTGGCCGAAATGAACGGCGGCGACTGGGCCGGCGAATTGGGCGCGATGCAGTTCACAGCCTCCGACTATTATCGCAGTGCCGTCGACTATGACGGCGACGGCCGCCGCGATCTGGTCAAGAGCGTGCCGGATACGCTCGCCTCCGCGGCGAACTTCCTGTCGAGCTTCGGCTGGAAGCGCGGCGAACCGTGGCTCCAGGAAGTGCGCGTCCCCGCGAACATGCCGTGGGAGCAATCCGATCTGAAGATCGTGCATCCGCGCGCGCAATGGGCGAAGTGGGGCGTGACCGGCGCCAACGGCGCGCTGCCGGCCGACACGATGGAGGCCTCGCTGGTGCTGCCGATGGGTCGCAACGGTCCGGCGTTCCTCGCCTACAACAACTTCAAGTCGTTCCTCGGCTGGAATTCGGCGCTGGTCTACTCGACCACCGTTGCCTATTTCGCCACCCGCATCGCCGGTGCGCCGCCGGTCCATCGCGGCAATGCGCCGGTAACCGTGCTCAACACCCAGCAGATGCTCGAACTGCAGTTGATGTTGGCGCGCAACGGCTACGATGTCGGCAAGCCGGACGGCAAGCTCGGCCTGATGACCCGCGCCGCCGTGCGCCAGGCGCAGCTCAAATTCGGCCTGCCGGCGGATTCCTATCCGTCGCTCGAACTGATGGAAAAAATGAAGGGCTCGACGCTCGGCGCGGCACGCTGAGGTTTAGGCTTTGCCGATCTGCATGCCGCGGGCGCGGATCGCGTCCTGCACTTGCGGATCGGCGAGCGCATCGAGCAATGCCTTGACCGCCGGCCGGTCGCGCCGCGCATCCGGCACGATGAAATCGTAATGCTCCGGCGTCACCGGCAGAAAACCCAGTCCGTACAGCGTCGCCACCGGTTCGATGGCAAGGCCCCAGTCGGCGCGATGCTGCGCGATCGCCGCCGCCACCGCGTTGTGTGACTTCGGCTGGTTGGCATAGCCCGGCGGCCGCGCGCCTTTCAGCAAACCGTCCACCAGCACGCGCGTGCCGGAACCGGCATTGCGGTTGACCATCAGACACGCCGGATCGGCGAGCGCCGCGACAATTGCCTGTTCCACCGTGCGTCCTTCAAACCGTGCATCGCCGGGACGGAAGAGGACGCCCTGCATGCGCCGCCAGCCCGGCACCAGCGCGTAGCCGGGCGCGACCAGATGCGTGTTGTATTGGCCGGTCTTCGGATCGACCAGATGCACCGGCGCGATGTCGCATTCGCCACGGCGCACAGCGGCGACGCCACCCTGACTGCCGATGGCCAGCACACGGGCGGTGAAGCCGCGATCCGCCAACGCGCCAATCAACGCATCGAGCGCGACGTCGTGACTGCCCATGATGACGAGATCGGGCGCGCGCGCGGCGCCGCCGATCAACGTCACCGGCTCGACCGTATCGGGCTCCACCGCCTGCGCCAGCGCATCGACGGCAATGAAACCGTCCGCCTGCGAGAAGCTCGTCACCGAGCCGGAACCCTTGCCGGTCGGGAACGCCACCGGTCCGCTGTCGCTGTCGGCCAGCGCGACCAGCACGAATTCCTGCCGGCCAAGCTCGGACGGCACACGCACCGGCACGCGGGCCGCGACGGTGCGCGCCGCTTCCGGCGGCAGGCCGGCATAAGCGCGGATCACCGGCGCGACAAACGTATGGAAGGTGAAGATCGCGGAGGTCGGAAAACCGGGGAGCACGATCACCGGCTTCTCGCCGATCACCGCGAGACACAGCGGCTTGCCGGGCTTGAGCGCGACACCGTGCACGAGGATGCCAGGCGCGCCGAGCGTCGAGACGATGCGATGCGACAGATCGCCCGCGCCCTTCGACGTGCCGCCGGAGAGCACCACCATGTCGCATTCCGCGAGCGCAGCACGCACCGCAAGGCCCAGCGCCGCCTCGTCGTCGGGAAACGCGCCGAACAACACCGGCTCGCCGCCGGCTTCGGCGACAGCGGCGGCG
Source organism: Pseudolabrys sp. (assembly GCA_019635575.1). Taxonomy (GTDB): domain Bacteria; phylum Pseudomonadota; class Alphaproteobacteria; order Rhizobiales; family Xanthobacteraceae; genus Pseudolabrys. Next base: position 12,837 of record JAHBZF010000077.1, read on the forward strand.
ACGATCGCACCGTTGCTGTCATAGACACCGGCCGGCCGCAGCGGCTGGCCCGGCGACACCAGTTCGTCACCGGTGGACAGCACCGCGACACGTGGTCGGCGCACCACGTCGAGCCGGTCGAGACCGCAGGCGGCCACAATGCCGATCTCGCGCGAACCGATCCGCGCGCCCTTGCGCAGCAGGGTTTCGCCACGCGCGATGTCGGACCCGGCATAAGCAATGAACTGTCCCGGCGCGGCTGTGCGATACAGCGCAATGGCCGGCCGGTCGTCGTCGAGCAGATCCGTGTGTTCGACCATCACCACCGCGTCGGCGCCGCGCGGGATGACGCCGCCGGTGGCGATCGCCGTTGCGGTGCCGGGCGCGACCGGGACCGTCGGTGAATGGCCGCAGGCGATCACTTCCGCATTGAGCAGGAACCGCGCCGGCGCGGCTTCGCTCGCCGCCGTGGTGTCGGCGGCGCGCAGCGCGAATCCATCGACCGCCGAGCGGTCGAACGGCGGCGCATCGACCGGCGCGGTGAGATCGTGCGCCAGGACACGCTGCAACGCCTCGGCCAGCGGCACGCTTTCCGCCGCGAGCGGAGACAACTTCAAATGACGATGAAAGCGCTGGCGCGCGATCTCCGGCGACACGACGTCGAGGAATTGCTCCTGACGCGCGGCCTGACGCACGGCGTCGATCAACAGCATCGTCGGTTTGGGATTGTCGTTCATCGCCAATCCGTCACCGTCACCGTTGCACCGGGCGGGAATCCTTCGCTCTCCGCCGGCACCAGCACAAACCCGTCCGCCCGCGTCAAGGCCGACAGCGGCCAGAACCGTGTGGCGAGCGGCATCGCACCGTCGGCGGCAACAGCCACCGGCACCACATCGCACAGGCCGATGGTCGAGACGATTTTCTGCGTCAACGGCATCGCACGCATGCGCGGCGGCTCGATAAAACCCGTCAGGCGCGCGAGCAGCGGTCGGCCAAGCGTCAGCCAGACCGCCAGCGCAGCGTCGAGCCGTCCTGGCAGCATCAGCACCGGGCGCGTCTCGATAAATCCGGCCGCGACGGTTTCACCGGGCGACAGGGCGAGACCGTGCGCGATCACCTTGCCCCTGCGGGCGAGCGCCAGCACCGCATCGTCGTCACGGCCTTCGCCGGTCTTGCCAATGGTCAGGATCGCATCGGCGTCAGCCTCGAACGCGGATTCCGCAGTCACAGCCAACACAACAGAGGATGTCCCGCCCGCGACCGCAACATGACCGGCGATGGTGTCCGCGACCGCCCTTATCATCTCGTCGTCGCGCAGCATCGCGATGACGATGCGCGGCGCGCGGACACGTACCTCGTCCACGCCGGCGAGTCGTAGCGCGACGCCGTCGCCGTTACGGAGGCGACAGCCCGCGCCGATCAGCAAGGCGCCCGCCGCGCAATCGGCTCCCGCCGCACGCACGCCATCGCCCGGCGCGAGCGGCGACAACACCTCGGCACCCATATCTCCAATCGTCACCGTGGCCGGCGGCGCGACCGCGTCGGTTCCCTGAGGCAACAGCGCGCCGGCCCCGACCCACGCAGGTGACTGCGGCAGCAGCGCCGGCGCATAACCGCCGGCATCGCGCGTATCGTCCGCGCGCACCGCGTAGCCGTCGATCAGCGCACGCGCGGCCTCCGGACGCCGTTGGCCGGTCACTGCTTCGGCAAGCACCAACCCGGCCGCCCGCGCCACCGGCGTCGCGTGCGGAGCGACCGGCGGCACCACCGCAAACGCCGCCACCACATCGGCCAGCGGCGTCAGCCGGCCGATGCGCTGGCGCGCCGGAACCGCGACCGGCGCCGGGCTCTGCTGTGGTATCCCTGTCATGGCGGCGACCTTGACGTGGGCCGCAGCGAAATGTCCAGTCTCGCCGCCCGGCGCCTCCTGCCGGGCCGAACCGATGGTTGACGACGCGCCGATGACCGAGAAATCCGTGAGCCTGCGCGGCCTCAAATGCCCGCTTCCCGCGCTGAAGACCCGCAAGCTGCTGGCCGGCCTCGCCGCCGGCGACACTTTGACCATCGAATGCACCGATCCGCTGGCGGCAATCGACATTCCCAACCTGCTGCGGGAAACTGGCGACACGCTGGACAGCAGCGCCAAGGACGGCGGCGTGCTCACGTTCACGATCCGCAAACGCTGACGCCGCACGCCGGGAGAGACAGTTCCGTGACCGAAACGTCATCCGTTCCGCTCGCCGACCATGTGCCGCATGACGCGCCCGGCACGCGCGAGATCGGCTTCGCGGTGCCGGCGCGTTACAATGCCAGCGCGATCCTGTTCGACAATCTCGCCGCCGGACGCGGTGCACGGCACGCCGTGCTCGGCCCTGCCGGACGCAAGACCTATGCCGACCTTTGCGCCGATGCGGCACGTTACGGCCATGCGCTGCGTTCACTCGGGCTGTCGCCGGGCGAGCGCGTTCTGCTGTTCCTCGACGACGGGCCGGCCTATCCGGCGGCCTTGTTCGGCGCGATGCGCGCGGGCTTCGTGCCGCTGTTCATCAACACGCTGACGCCGCCCGATCTGCTGCAGTTCTATCTGCAGGATTCCGGCGCGCGCGTCGCGGTGACGGAAACGGCTTTCATCGACAAGTTCACCGCTGCCGCCTGCGCCGGGACAAAACTCGAGACGCTGATCGTTATCGACGGCGAAGCATCAGCCCCGGTGCCGGTGCGCGCGGCCGCATCGCTGATCGCGAGCCAGCCGACCGACCTGCCCGCCGCCGACACCGGCCGCGACGACATGGCGTTCTGGATGTATTCGTCCGGCTCGACCGGGCGGCCGAAGGGCATCGTGCATCTGCATCACGACATGCTCTACACGGTGAAGAGCTATTCGGATTCGATCCTCAAGCTCACCGAGAACGACATCTGCTTCTCGGTACCGAAGATCTTCTTCGCCTATGGCGTCGGCAATTCCATCACCTTCCCTTACGCGGCCGGCGCGGCCAGCCTGCTGATGCCCGGTCAGCCGAAGCCCGGCGCGATCTTCGACGCCATCGCGCACTATCGCCCGACGGTATTCTTCGGCCTGCCGACGCTCTACACCGCGCTGACCAAAGCGCCCGAGGCCGCGAACGCCGATCTCTCGTCGCTGCGGCTGTCGATCTCGGCGGCGGAGGTGCTGTCTGCCGACGTGTTCAATGGCTGGAAGGCGCTGTCGGGACTGGAGATCGTCGAGGGGCTCGGCTCCACCGAGGTGCTGCACATCTATCTCTCCAATACCCCGCAGGCGAAAAAGCTCGGCGCCGCCGGGCAGCGCGTGCCCGGCTACGAGGTGAAGCTGTGCAATCCGGCCGGCGAGATCATCACCGGCGCGGAGGAAGGCGTGCTGTGGGTGCGCGGCGACAGCAATGCGCCGTGCTACTGGAATCGGCCGGACAAGACCGCCGAGACCATGCGCGCCGACGGCTGGATCTACACCGGCGACCGCTTCGAGCGCGATGACGATGGCTTCTATTTCTTCCGCGGCCGTGCCGACGATCTCGTCAAGGTGTCGGGCCAGTGGGTCTATCCGCTCGAGGTCGAGCGCTGTCTCGCCGATCATCCGGCCGTGCGCGAATGCGCGGTGATGGCAATCGAGATGGCCGACCGGCGCATGACCTTGCGCGCCTTCGTCAGCATGAACGAAGCGAATTTCGATGCCGAGGCGGCGACGCGCCGGTTGCAAGATCACGTCAAGACGACGCTGCTGCCTTACAAATATCCGCGCATCGTCACCTTCCTCGCCGATCTGCCGAAAACCGGCACCGGCAAGATCGACCGTCAGGCGTTGCTGAAATTGCCGATGGCCGAATAGGCCCGCATCACGCCGGTGCGGGCGCCAGCCGCTGACCGGCGAGAAGGCGGCGCGCCGCCGTCACCGCCACCATGCCAAGCGCGACCAGCTTGGCGACCTCGGCGACGATATAGAGATGATGCAGTGGCGAAGCCGGCGGCTGGCCTCCCGCGATGATGGTGCCGACGCGCACGTCCAGCTCCGGCAGCAGCCACCCCATCTGTAGCGCCGACAGCATCGCGACGGCTACCAGTCCCGCCGAACCAAGCCGGTTGCGCGGCCCGATCGCGATCAGCAGGGCGCAGACCACGATGTAAACCCATTCAATTTTATTGAAGACCGCAAAGGTCTGGCGACCAACGTCCAGCGCGACGGGCAGCGTCAGGCTGGGCGCCAGGAATTTCGCCGGTGTCGCCAGAAACGAAACGCCGAGCAGCGTGCCGATCCACAGCATCACCAAAGCCAGCAGCGCCATATTGGCGCATCCGCCCTGATCCGGGTCGACGGCGTCCTGTTGAACTGACATCACCGCACGAAGCTCCTGCGTGATCGACTTCCAGCCGCCGCACGAACTTGCGCCGATCGGCTGCTCGCGCAATCCTGCCACGGCCGCGCCGGTGGCGGTTTGCGCTGGCGCAAGGTTTTTGCCGGTCGGCACGCTACATGTCGGCCCGCGACCGGCCGCCAGAGACCCATATCCACGCACAAGGCCCACCCACATGGCGCCGGATTCCGAACCAAGTCGAGGAAAAAGCCGATGATCGGCCAACTTACCGTCAGCGAGCGCCAATCCGCGCTCGTCATCCTGCTGTTCATCGTCCTGTGGGGATTGTCGATGGCGATCGCCGGTCACGGCGATCTGCTCGGCCCGCAGGGGTGGATCGTGCTCCTCGCCGGCGTGCTCGGCCTGTTCGGCGTGATGTCCGGCTATTACGCGCCCGAGCCAAGCGCCGACCGCCTGACCCGCTACTACGACGATCCGAGTAAGGTCGGCATCATCCTGGCGATGATCTGGGCCGTGATCGGCATGTTCGTCGGCGTCTGGGTGGCGACCTTGCTTGCCTATCCCGATCTCACCTTCGACGCCGGCTGGGCCAGCTTCGGGCGGCTGCGCCCGGTCCACACCTCCGGCGTGATCTTCGGCTTCGGCGGCAACGCGCTGATCGCCACGTCATTCTATGTGATGCAGCGCACCTGCCGCACGCGGCTGCCGGACCAGCTCACGCCGTGGTTCGTGCTGCTCGGCTACAACCTGTTCTGCGTGCTCGCCGCCTCCGGCTACCTGATGGGCATCACCCAGTCGAAGGAATAT
>JAHBZF010000078.1 GCA_019635575.1 Pseudolabrys sp.
GCGCGTCGTGCTGGCGCAGGAGCCGCGCCACTATCAGGCGCTCGCAGGCCTCGGCATCATCCTGCAGGATCTCGGCGAGGATAAGCGCGCGCTGGAAGCCTTCCGCCGCGCGCTCGAAATCAACCCGCATATCGAGAACGTGCCGGACCTCGTGAAGCGTCTCAAGCTGAAGGTTGAGGGACGCGAGATTTAATCCGCGCCGCCGTCGTCGGAGATGTAGGCGATCCTCACCATGTTGGTCGCGCCCGGCGTCCCCAGCGGAACGCCGGCGACCAGAATCACGCGCTGGCCCAGTTTCACGATGCCCTCGCGATAGGCGATGCTGCACGCACGCTTGATGGTGAGATCGAGGTCCTTCTCGTCTTCCATGTAAACGCAGTGCGCGTCCCACAGGATCGAGAGGCGGCGCACGGTTTCCAGCTTCGGCGACAATGCGATGATCGGCGGCTTCGGGCGCTCGCGTGCGACACGCATGGCGGTCGCGCCCGACGAGGTGAGGCAGAGGATCGCGGCGAGGTCGAGCGTTTCCGCGATCTGGCGCGCGGCCGCCGAAATCGCGTCGGCGCCGGTTGCCTCCGGCGCGAGGCGCTGCGCGGCGAGGCCTTCGAAATATTCGGACTCGCGCTCCACTTCCTCCGCGATCTTGTTCATGGTCTCGACCGCGAGAATGGGATGTGCGCCCGCCGCCGACTCCGCGGAAAGCATCACGGCGTCCGCGCCTTCGTAGACCGCGTTCGCGACGTCGGACACCTCGGCGCGCGTCGGCACGGGCGATGTGATCATCGATTCCAGCATCTGCGTCGCGACCACGACCGGCTTGCCGGCGAGCCGCGCCGCGCGCGTCATCTGCTTCTGCACGCCCGGCACTTTTTCCAGCGGCATCTCGACGCCGAGATCGCCGCGCGCCACCATCAGCGCGTCGGCGATGTCGAGGATTTCGGCGAGCCGGTGCACCGCCTGCGGCTTCTCGATCTTCGCCATGATCAGCGCGCGGCCGCGCGTGATCTTCTTTGCCTCGGCGATGTCTTCCGGCCGCTGGATGAACGACAACGCGACCCAGTCGATGCCGGCATCGAGGGCTGCTTCAAGGTCGGAGCGATCCTTCTCGGCGAGCGCGGAGAACGGTACCGTGGTGTCGGGGAGGCTGACCCCCTTGCGGTCCGACAACTTGCCGCCGACCACGACGCGGGTGACGATCGTGTTCGGCTGCGTGGCCTCGACCACGAGCTTCACCTTGCCGTCGTCGAGCAGCAGCGTGTGGCCCGGCTGCGCGGCGGCGAGAATTTCCGGATGCGGCAGATAGACCCGCGTCGCATCGCCCGGCGCAGGATCGGCGTCGAGCGTGAAGCGCTCGCCGTTCGCCACCAGCACCGGTCCGTTGGCGAAGGTGCCAAGCCGCAGCTTCGGTCCCTGCAGATCGACGAGGATGCCGATCGGCCGCTCGTGATCGGTTTCCACCTGGCGGATCGCCGCCACCAGCTCACGCATCTTGTCGTGGCTGGTGTGGCTCATATTGATGCGGAACACGTCGGCGCCCGCTTCGAACAGGCGCGTGATCATCTCGACGGTCGAGGAGGCCGGTCCGAGGGTCGCGACGATTTTCGCGCGGCGCAGGCGTCTCATCGTTTTGCCGGTCCGCCGGGTGCCCGGTCGCCTTTGGCATTACCCGCCGGCAGGCCGGGCGGTGCGGCGGTGGGCGTGTCGGAGGTCTTGGCCGAGTTGGTCAATTGCATGGTCCAGGAACGCTGATCGCCGGTGTCGACTTCGTAGAAGCCGGTACGGTCGTAGCCGCGCGCCAGACAGTTGTCGATGCCGCGGATCGTGAACTCCTTGTCGCGCGAGCACATGAACGCCTGCCCGGTCCATTCGCCGCCGCGATCGTAATCGATCGCATAGACATAATAGTAACGCGCCACGAGCCCGCCGCGCAGCAATGCCTCGCAGGTGCGGTCGGAGAGATTCCACCAGCCTTCGGTGACCCAGCCGTCGGCGTCCTTGTAGCCGAGCGCGACGCCGACCCGGCCGCCGCTGTAGTTGCAGACATTGAAATCGGCATGTGCCGCGCGCGGCATCGCGGTCAGCGGTGCGATCGCCAGCAGCAGCGCCGCGAGCGCTCGCATTCGCCATGCGGGAGCCATCGCGCGAGCGGCCGGCTGGGGAAGCGATACGGCGGACATCAGCACCATCGCTGGTGGGTGTCGCGCGAACCGCTAGGGCGTGTCAACGATGAGGGCACGGAAGTCATTGACGTTGGTGAAGGTCGGGCCGGTCTCCAGCAAGTCGCCCAGCCTGCTGAAGAATTCGGTGGAATTGTTGTCCGCGAGGAACACGGCGGGATCGAGGCCGGCGGCACGGGCGCGGGCGGCGGTGGTGCCGTCGGCATAGGCGCCGGCCGGGTCGTCGGCGCTGCCGCCGCCGCCGTCGGTGCCGTCGGTGTCGCCCGCGAGCGCGGCGATGCCGTGGCTGCCGTCGAGTGCTTGCGCCAGCGCCAGCGCGTATTCCTGGTTCGGGCCGCCGCGGCCGCCCTTGCCGCGCAAGGTCACGGTGAGTTCGCCACCAGAGAGGATGATGGCGCGCTTGCCCTGGCGCTGCAGATCGCGCGCCATCGCGGCGTGCCGGGCGGCGACGTCGCGTGCTTCGCCTTCGACCTGATCGCCGAGGAACACGCAGGCGTAACCCGCGTCACGCACGGCCTCCTGCGCAGCGCTGAAGGAAGCAGCCGGGGTCGCTACCAGCGCGAAGGTCGTGTTGGCGAAGGCCGGATCGCCCGGCTTCGGGCTTTCGTTGGCGGGATCGTTCAGCGCGCGCCGTACGTTTTCCGGCAGATCGAGGCGGTAGCGTTCGACGATGGCGCGCGCGTCGGCGAGCGTGGTCGGGTCCGGCACCGTCGGACCGGAGCCGATCACCGCCGGATCGTCGCCCGGTACATCGGAGATTGCCAGTGTGACGATGCGGGCCGGCGCGGCGGCGCGGGCGAGGCGGCCGCCCTTGATGCGCGAGAGATGCTTGCGCACCGTGTTCATCTCGCCGATCCCGGCGCCGGAGCGCAGCAGCGCGCGGTTGACCGCCTGCTTGTCGGCAAAGCTCAGACCATGCGCCGGCGCAACCCAGTTGGCCGAGGCACCGCCGGACATCAGCGCGAGCACCAGGTCGTCCGGACCGGCGCTCTCGGCCAGCGCGAGAATATCGCCGGCGGCGGTGAGGCTCGCCTCGTCGGGAACCGGATGGCCGGCCTCGATCATGCGGATCAGCCGGGTCGGCCGCCCGTAGCCGTGCCGGGCGACCGCAAGGCCGGCAATCCGCTCCGCCGGCATCTGTGGCCGGTAGAACGCCTCTGCGGTCTCCGCCATGGCGCCGGCGGCCTTGCCCCCGGCCAGCACGATCAGCCGGCCATCCGGCGGCGGCGGCAGATGTGCGGGCAGGCACTGGGCCGGATGCGCCCGCGCCGTGGCGATATCGAACAGGTCGGTGAGCAGGCGGCGCGTCTGATTCATGGCGGGCACTTTAGCCGTCCGGCGGTTCCGGCCAACCGGTTTGCGGGACTTGATTGCCGCAAGGGCCGTCCGCGTTATGGACCCCGGCACCGGGAACGCCTATCTAGCGGGGAACAGGCAAGGAGTTCTCGTTATGGCCGATCAGATGGACGACAAGACCCGCACCGAGCTCGAGGCCGCGGTCTACCGCCGGCTGGTCGCGCATCTGCGCGAGCGGACCGACGTGCAGAACATCGACATGATGAATCTCGCCGGTTTCTGCCGCAATTGCCTCGCCAACTGGATGAAGGACGCCGCCGACGCACAATCGCTGCCGATGACCAAGGATCAGGCGCGCGAGATCGTCTATGGCGAGCCGTTCGACCAGTGGAAGCAGAAGCACCAGAAGGCCGCGACGCCGGAGCAGCAGGCGGCGTTCGACAAAAGCGCGCCGCACCGCCACTGACCGCAATTTAATTTTCTCGCCAATTAAATTTCACGGCTTGTGGATGACGGGGGTTCGCCCGGCCGCGTCGTTGACCTTTCGCCCCCGGATTCCGAAACCTCTTCCTTCAAGATGGCGGACTTTCCGCCCCGATATTCGACGAGGGAGAGCGTAAGATGGCGTCCAGCGCAGCGGCCAAACAAGACGACGAGGGAACCCAGCACGCGCACACCCGCTTCGCCAAGGAACAGCTCAAGGCTTTCGTGGAGCGGATCGAGCGGCTCGAGGAAGAGAAGAAGGCGACCCAGGACGACATCAAGGACGTTTACGCCGAGGCCAAGGGCAACGGCTACGACGTCAAGGCGTTGCGTAAGGTCGTGGCGCTGCGCAAGCAGGACGCCAACGAGCGGCAGGAAGAGCAGGCGGTGCTGGAAACCTACCTGCACGCGCTCGGCATGGTCGCTTAAAGGATTATCTCAGCGCGTCAGCGCCGCGGTCCGGCCGAAGAAGGCGGTGGTGGTCATGAACACCACCGCGCCGCCGGTGAAGCGGTCGGTGCGCAATCCATCATTCGGATCGGTGCGGAACGTGGCGGTCAGCGCCATGCTCGGCTTCTGCATGGCCGGCGCAAGCTGCCGCACGTCCGGCGTGCCGACCGGCAGCGCGGTCAGATAGTGGCTGACATCGGGGGCGATCAGCACGGCGCGCAGCCACGGCTCATGATAACGCCGCGCGGCGATCGAGGCCGACAGTTGCGCCGGTGATTGCACCGTGGCGGTGGCAGGCGGCGCGGATTTCGGCGGCGCGTTCTTGTAGGTGGTGCGTTGCAGGCGTTCGCCCATCGGTGCGGCCGCCTGCGATGCCGCTGCGGGCGGCGGCGTGTCGCGCGCACTGTCGGCGGCTCCGATCGCGGCGTAGGACAGCATCGGCGGCAGCGCGCCCGCATCCTGATCGGCGGCGAGTTCGGCGGTGACGTCGGGATCGGCCGAGGCGGTGCGGAACGGCATCTGCGCCAGCGGATTGGCGGCGGTCGCGCTGCGGCCGGGGGCTGGTTTGGGCAGCGGCAGCGCCGCAAGGACGGTGGGTTGCGGCTGCGGAATGTCCGGCCGCGCATGCGGCAGCGGGATCGAGGCGGTGGTCTCTGTCGACGCCTGCGCGCGGGCAATGCGGGTGGTCGCGACTGTCGCCGGCATCGGTGCCGGGCGGGGATCGGCCGCCGGCGCGCCGCGTGGCGCGGTCTCGGCTTCATCCTCGTCGCTGGAACTGCCGAACAGCCGCGCGAAGAAATTACCGCCGCGGTTCACCGTACGGCCGTCGTTGTCCATGGCGCTCGCGACCTGCTGCTCGCCGCCTATACCGGCGGCCGCGAGCGAGACGTTCGAGGCATGACCGCCGCGCCGCTCGATGTCGGCCAGCGCCAGCGCATAGTTCTTCAGCGGCTGGCCGTCGGTGCCGACATGCACGGTGCGGCCGTCCGGGAAAATCCTGACGAGCTGGTCGTGGGTGAGGCGCGGCCAGTGGCGCACGCTGCCGGTGTCCATATGCACGAACGGCGAGCCCGAGGTCGGATAGAAGCCGACGCCGCCGCGCTGTAGCCGCAGGCCGACATTGCGCAAGAGTTCCAGCGAGACGCCGGGGATGAAGAAATCCATGGCGTTGCCCTGCGTGTGCTGGCTCGCCTTGGCGACGCCGGAACTGCGCCGCCGCAGCATCGCGTTGGTATCGGGCGAGCGGTAGCCGCAGATCACCTCGATCGGCTGTTTGCCGCCGACCTCGCGATAGGCTTCCCACAGGATGTCGAACAGTTGCGGGTTCATCTCGACGGATTCGTTGCGGCGCCAGTCGCGCATGAACCAGTTGAGCTTCTTCAGCGCGGACTGGTCGTAACGGCCGTCGCGCTTGTAGGTGATGGTGATGTCCTCACCGGTATGGACGTGATGGAACGTGAGGGTGCGGGTATCGCCGTTGGCGATTGCCGTCTGCAGGCTCTGGCTGCCGAGCGCGATCAGCAGCGCCGCGGCGCTGATGCGCAGTCCGGTGCGCGCAACAGCCGCACCGTTGGCACGGGTAGCCGCGCGGACGATCGCCGCCGTCGAACAAGACATCAAAAACTGGCGCGCGCTCCGAGCCGGCACGTGCACTCCCGCGAGAAATGGCCGTCCCACACCATTCCGCGAACGACGCGCACTCAAAGACGCACATGCGTGTCACGGAAACAACTTCGGCGCAGTCTCGTCGGGTTGCGTTAATGAGGTCTTAGCGCCACCCGCCGGCGAAGTGCATAACTCGCTGACAATCATGGCAAAAAGGTGCCCGCCGCGATCCGCGGGATGGAACTCGCGGACGGCGGCGGGCTGATCTGTCGTGGGACGTTTGTTAGCGGAAAATCCGCTCGAAGAAGTCGAACGGGTTCTTGGCCTCGCGGCGCTCGACCCGGCGCAGCACTTCCTGGTTGCTCTTGGCGGTGGCGAGGTCGCGGGTCTTGTCCTGCGGCGGCGCCTGATCGGCGATCTTGCGCTCGTCGGAGGTGAGGATCGTGTGGATGCGGCTGTCGTAGCCGTAGATATCCTTGCGCACGACCAGCTTGCCGGCGTCGTCGACATACGCGGTCTGATAGGTGAGATGCACCATCGGCCGGTTGGCGAGCTTGAACATCTTTTCGTCCTGCCCGTACATCTGGTCGAGCTGGCGCTGGTTCGGCGCTGGCCCCGACATCGCCAGCGACAGGATCACCTCGCCGAACTTGGTCGGATTCTCGACGCGCATGCAGCCGTGGCTGAACGCGCGCTCGGACGCCGCGAACAACCGCCGCTCCGGCGTGTCGTGCAGGTAAACCTGGTACTTGTTCGGGAACGCGAACTTGATGTGGCCGAGCGCGTTGGCGGCGCCGGGCGGCTGCACGACATTGATGTGGCCATCCGGTCCCTTGCGCACTTCGAGGCCCATGCGCTCGAAGATTTTCGGGTCTTTCTCGTAGGCCGGCAGCAATTCGTTCTGGATGATCGACTGCGGCACGTACCACGACGGGTTGACCAGCACATGGTCCATCGTGGCCGTGAGCAGCGGCGTCGGCGTCTGCGGCTTGCCGACGACGATGTTGGTCTTCCACATCAGGTTGTTGTTGCTGACCACACGCAGCGTGTAGTCGGGGATGTTGATCATCACATAGTTGCGGCCAAGATCGCGCGGCAGCCAGCGCCAGCGTTCCAGCGAGCCGAGCACCGCGAGCAGTTGCTCGGACGCCTTCGGGCCGTTCATTTTGGCGATGGTGATGTTGCCGATGATGCCGCCGTCGACCAGATCGTTGGCCTTCTGGTATCGCTTCACGGCCAGGACGAGCGCCTTGTCATAGGTCGTGTCCTCCGCCTTGCCGGGGACGCCGAGCTTGGCACGGATCGCCGGGATGCGCGGGTCTTTCATGCCCGGCTTCACGACGCCGCCTTCCGGAATATAGGTGGTGCGGTCGTTCGCCGCGTGCGCCCGCACCTCGGCGAGCTTGGCGCGCAGCGCACGGAAACCCGGATGCTGCGGATTGTAGTGGTCGAGCGCGGCATTGATATTGCCGCCGCCGATGCGCTTGAGGATTTCCGCCGGATCGGCCGGCGCCGCGCCGGAGCCGTAGTCCGCTTCCGCGGTCACGCGTGTCGGCGCGATGCGGCCGCTTTCCAGATGCCGCGCATAGGTGACGACCGAATTGGTGAGCTGGATGTCGGCATTCGCCAGCGCGTCGGCAGTGTTGATGGTGGCGAGATCCGGCACCGGATAGTCCGACACCTCGAAACCGTCGGCGGCGGCGTTCTTCAGCCGTTCGATCACGGTCTTGGCGCGTTCGGTCGGCGCGCCGTCCTTGAACCACATCGGCGCATAGTTCTGCGAGGCATAGGCGGCTTCGATCGCCTTGCGGTCCTGCGCGCTCGGCACGCGGCTCGCGAATTTCGCGGCGCGCAGCTTTTCGGAAACCTGCGCATCGGGAATCTGCGGATGGCTTGATCCGAACAGGCGGTCGAGCGTCGAGCGCTGCTCGGGCTGCTGCGCGGCGGCAGGAGCCGGCGGAGCGACGGGGGCGGGGGCCGCAGCGGGTGCGGGCGCTGCCGCCGGCAGCGGCATCGGGGCGACGGCGGCCGGTGCGGACGCCGGGATCAGCGCCGGTTGCGGCGCCGGCGCGATCAGCGGCCGGCTGTTGGGGATGGCGGCGCGCGCTTCATCGCTGGTCGCCTGCGCGTTGGCGCGCGCGGCATGCGGCGGAATGGTCATGATCGTCGCGCCGCTGTCGCGCCGTACGGTCGGCGCTGCTGCCGGCGGTGGCGGCAGCATGGTGCCGACATTGCGGCGGATCGGACCTTGTTCGTTGCTGTGGCGCTGGCTCGCGAGATCGTCGCGCGGTCCGGCAAGAGCGGCTGATCCGGCCAGCAGCAACACCACGGCGGTGCCGGTCATCAAACGATCGAAACGGACATTGCGCATGAAAGCCTCACTCTTACTTTTCGCAGCCACTATGAAATCAATGCCGCGAAAATTCGAGCGAAGTCGTCAACGATCTTCCGATAGCCCTAATGCGCAAGCTTAACGGCGTTGCGCGCGCCGGCGTTAAGATTACTCCGCCGGCAGGCTGGTCGGCGCATCGTCGAGGCCAAGTCCCTCGAGTTTGCGATAGAGCGTCGAACGTCCGATTCGCAGGCGTCTCGCGACCTCCGACATCCGTCCGCGATAGTGTGCGATCGCGAAGCGGATGATGTCGCGTTCTAGCGCGTCGAACGGGCGGACGTCTCCGTGTGCGTCGATCAGCGGCAGCGCGTGGTCCGGCATGGTAAACGCGGCGGCATCGTGAATTGGCCCCGTCGTTGGCTGCATTTCCGCATGTGCGTGCTGCTCGGGAACGATCGATACAATTGTACTCAACGCATTGTGACCGTGTTGACCAAGCTGCGCGCCGATCTGCGGCAGGTCGCCCGCGCCGATCTCCTCGCCCTCGCACAACACCACGGCGCGAAACATCGTGTTCTCGAGTTGGCGCACATTGCCCGGCCAGGCAAAGGCATCGAGCATCGCCATCGCCTCGGCGCTGATGCCGCGTACCGGCTTGCCTTCCTCCGCCGCGAAGCGCGCGAGGAAATGCCGGACCAGATCGGCGATATCGTCCGCGCGCTGACGCAGCGGCGGCACATACACCGGAAATACATTGAGGCGATAGAACAGGTCTTCGCGGAAGCGGCCGGCTTTCACCTCGGAGATGAGATCGCGGTTGGTCGCGGAGACGATGCGCACATTCACTTTGACTGGCTTGCGCGCGCCGACCGGCTCGACTTCGCCTTCCTGCAGCGCGCGCAGCAGCTTCACTTGCGCGGCGAGCGGCAGTTCACCAATCTCGTCGAGGAACAGCGTGCCGCCGTCGGCCTCGATGAATTTGCCGGTGTGTTTGTCGGTCGCGCCGGTGAAGGCGCCGCGCTCGTGACCGAACAGGGTCGACTCGACGAGGTTCTCCGGGATCGCGCCACAGTTCACGGCGACGAACGGTTTGGCGCGGCGCGCGCCGCTGCCGTGGATCGCGCGCGCGATCAGTTCCTTGCCGGTGCCGGACTCGCCCTCGATCAGCGCCGGGATGTCCGAGGTCGCGGCTTTCTCGGCGGCGCGCAGCACCGGCCGCATCGCCGGCGCGCGCGAGATCACGTCGGTGAATGTCAGTGTGCCCTCGCGGCTGCGTTTGACGCGGGCGAGTTCGCCGCTCAACGCGCGCGTCTGCAGCGCGTTGCGCAGGCTGACCTGAAGCCGCTCCGGGCTCGCTGGCTTGACGATGAAATCCGCCGCGCCGGCGCGCATCGCCGACACCACATTGTCGATGCCGCCATGGGCGGTCTGCACGATCACGGGGACCGTGCAGCCGGCCTCGCGCATCTTCGCCAGCACGCCGAGCCCGTCGAGATCCGGCATCACCAGATCGAGCACCACGCCGTCGATGCCGGCGGCCTCCGGTCCGGTCAGCAGTCTTGCCGCGGCATCGCCGCCATCGAGTGTCTGCGTTCCGTAGCCGAAGCGCTGCACCATGGCCTCGAGCAGCCGGCGCTGAACCGGATCGTCATCGACGATGAGAATGCGGGCGGTCATGACAATAGGCTCCTGGCAATGGGCTCCGGGGCGGGCCGGGGACGAGGCAGCATGCGTTGTGCCGAATTGGTGCAGTCTCGCCGCTCGCGCTTAATGACGGCTTAAGCGCCAGCCTCTGTCCGGTCGTGCTGGTTGCCGACCGGGAAGCGGCGGGCCATATAATTTGCATCGTCTTTTCCCGTTTTTCCCGCACAGGTTGCATTCCATGGCTCGCGCTTCCGCCAAACGTGCCGTCAAGACCGCCAAACCCGCTTCCCGGAAGGGAGCAACCACGAAGGTCAAAGCGAAGACAAAAACGCGCGGCCCGGCGCTCGGCGATCTGCCCGGCTGGAATCTGGCCGACCTCTATCCCGGCATCGACAGCCCGGAATTGAAACGCGATCTCGACCGTGTCGCGACCGAGTGCGTGGCATTCGAGACGGACTACAAGGGCAAGCTCGCGGAGCTTGCGGCCGCGCCCGGCGCGCCCGGTCTGCTCGCCGCGATCAAGCGTTACGAGGCGCTCGACGACGTGCTCGGCCGCATCGGCTCCTATGCGGGCCTCCTTTACGCCACCGACAGCACCGATCCGGTGACCGCGAAATTCTACGGCGACATGAACGAGCGCATCACCGCCGATGTGTCGCATCTCTTGTTCTTCGACCTCGAGCTCAACCGCATCGACGATGCCGTGCTCGATGCGGCGATGCGCGACGGGCCGCTGGCGCATTACCGGCCGTGGCTCGAGGACGTGCGCAAGGAAAAGCCGTATCAGCTCGAGGATCGCGTCGAACTTCTCTTTCACGAGAAGTCCGTGACCGGCCGCGCCGCCTGGAACCGGCTATTCGACGAGACCATGGCGTCGCTGCGTTTCAAGGTCGGCGGCAAGGAGCTGTCGATCGAGCCGACGCTCAATCTGCTGGCCGATCACGACGGCAAGAAGCGCAAGGCGGCTGCGCAGGCGCTGGTGACGACGTTCAAGGCCAATCTGCGGCCGTTCACGCAGATCACCAACACGCTCGCCAAGGACAAGGAGATTTCCGACCGCTGGCGCGGCTTTGAGGACGTCGCGGATTCACGCCATCTGTCGAACCGGGTCGAGCGTGAGGTGGTCGACGCGCTGGTTGAAAGCGTGCGCGCTGCTTATCCACGTCTATCGCATCGTTATTATGCTTTGAAAGCCAAGTGGTACGGCAAGAAAAGGCTGCCGTATTGGGATCGCAACGCGCCATTGCCGCAGGCATCGATGAAGCCGGTGCCGTGGGCGGAGGCGCGCGCCACCGTGTTGTCGGCCTATGGCGCGTTCTCGCCGCGCATGGCCGAGATCGCCGACGATTTCTTCGAGAAACGCTGGATCGATGCGCCGGTGCGCGACGGCAAGCAGTCGGGCGCTTTCTCCCATCCGACCGTGCCGTCCGCGCATCCCTATGTGTTGCTCAACTATCAGGGCAAGACGCGCGACGTGATGACGCTCGCGCACGAACTCGGCCACGGCGTGCATCAGGTGCTGGCGGCGCCGAACGGGCCGCTGATGGCGCCGACGCCGCTGACGCTCGCGGAAACCGCCAGCGTGTTCGGCGAGATGCTCACCTTCAAGAAACTGCTGGCGCAGACCACGGACAAGAAGCAGCGCAAGGCGATGCTCGCGGCCAAGGTCGAGGACATGATCAACACCGTGGTGCGGCAGATCGCGTTCTATACCTTCGAGCGCAAGGTCCACACCGAGCGGCGCAAGGGCGAACTCACCACCGAGCAGATCTGCAACTTCTGGATGGAGGTGCAGCACGAGAGCCTCGGTCCGGCGATCGAGCTCAAGCCCGGCTACGAGACGTTCTGGGTCTATATCCCGCACTTCATCCATTCGCCGTTCTACGTTTATGCCTATGCGTTCGGCGATTGCCTGGTGAACTCGCTCTATGCGGTCTACGAGCACGCCGACGAGGGCTTTGCCGAGCGCTATCTCGACATGCTCGCCGCTGGCGGCACCAAGCATCATTCGGACCTGCTCAAGCCGTTCGGCCTCGACGCCCGCGACCCGGCGTTCTGGCAGGGCGGCCTCAGCGTCATCGAGGGGATGATCGGGGAGCTAGAAGGGCTTTAAGTCATGCGCGCGGTCTGGCTCGAAGCGGCGCTGAACGGACCGTGGGGGCGCGAGCGCCAGCCGGATATCCCGATCACGGTGCAGGAGATCGTCGCCGACGGTGTTGCCTGCGCGCGGGCCGGCGCGGCGATCATCCATCTGCACGCTTACGATGCGGCGACGGGCCGCCAGGACGACGACTGGCAACTCTATGCGCGCATCATCGACGGCATTCGCGCTGCTTGCGATGCCATCGTCTATCCGACCATTCCCATCGCCGGCTCCGGTTTCGCCGGCGCGCTCACGCTGACGCCGCAGCAACGCTACGCGCATCTCGGCGAACTCGCGCAGCGCGGTCTGGTCGAATGGGCGGTGGTCGATCCCGGCTCGGTGAACATCGCGCGACTCGATGCGCTGGCGCAGCGCGCATCGGGTTTCGTCTATCAGAATCCCGACGAGCATATCCTTGAAGGTCTGCGCATCTGCGCCGAACATCGTGTACGGCCGAGCTATGCGATCTACGAGCCGGGCTTCACGCGCGCGGGCGCGGCGTTGGCTGAGGCGCATCCCGGCCTGCAACAGCCGATCTATCGCTTCATGTTCTCGGATCAGTTTGCGTTCGGCTTTCCGCCGCGCGCCACGCATCTCGACGCGCATCTGGCCTTGTTGCGGGAGACCGCGCCGGCTGCCCCATGGATGATCGCCGGCCTTGGCGTCGATTTGCGCGCGCTCATTCCCGCCGCGGTCGAGCGCGGCGGCCATGTGCGTGTCGGGCTGGAGGATTGGCCGCTCGGGGCGCGCACGACGAATGTCGCGCTGGTCGAGGACGCAGCGCGGCTGATCGCCGCGGCGGGCGGCCGGCTTGCCACCGCCAGCGAGGTCCGCGCCGCGTGTGCCGCCGCCGATCTGGCGGCTGCGTCATCCGCCGCCTAGATATTGTCCATGCCCACCGACCGCGATCCGGAAAAGAACCGTCTCACCGCCCGCGCGAAACGTTACGCGCGCGTCGGCGTCAATGTCGGCGGCGTCGCCGCGCGGGTTGCGGCGAAGAAAGCGCTCGGCCGCAAGCCCGATCATGGCCGTGATGCGTTCGATCTCGCATCGGCGCTCGGCGGCCTGAAGGGGCCGATCATGAAGGTCGCACAACTGCTCGCGACCATTCCCGACGCAGTGCCGGCGGAATACGCCAACGAACTGATGAAGCTGCAGAGCCAGGCGCCGCCGATGGGCTGGCACTTCGTGCGCCGGCGCATGGCGGCCGAACTCGGCGCCGACTGGCAGTCGAAATTCAGGAGCTTCGAACATGAGCCGGCGGCCGCGGCGTCGCTTGGGCAGGTGCATCGCGCGGTGGCGCTCACCGGCGAGCCTTTGGCCTGCAAGCTGCAATATCCGGACATGCAGTCGGCGGTCGAAGCGGATCTGCAGCAACTGTCTTGGCTGCTGGCCCTGCGCCGCCGGTTCGACGGCGCGATCGACACCAGCCAGATCGCCGAGGAAATCGGCGAGCGGCTGCGCGAGGAACTCGACTACCGCCGCGAAGCCAAGCATGTCGCGCTCTATCGCGCCATGTTGAAGGACGAGCCGCGCGTGCGCGTGCCGCAGGCGTGGCCGGACTTGTCGACCGGACGATTGCTGACGCTTGACTGGCTCGAAGGCCGCAAGCTGCTCGCCCACAAGGACGATCCGCTCACGGTGCGCAATCGTCTGGCGGAAGCGATGTTCATGGCGTGGTGGCTGCCGTTCAGCCAGTACGGCGTGATCCACGGCGATCCGCATCTCGGCAATTATTCGGTGTTCGACGCGAAGGGAAAGCCGGCCGGGATCAATCTGCTCGATTACGGTTGCATCCGCATCTTCCCGCCGAGCTTCGTCGGCGGCGTGGTCGATCTCTATCACGGGCTGGAGCGCGGCGACGACGACCTGATCGTCCATGCCTACGAGACCTGGGGCTTCCGCGATCTGTCGCGCGATCTGATCGACGTGCTCAACATCTGGGCGAAATTCATCTACGGCCCGCTGCTCGACAACCGCACGCGCACCATCGCCGACGGCGTCAAGCCGTCGGACTACGGGCGGCGCGAGGCATTCCGCGTGCATCAGGCCCTCAAGCAGAAAGGTCCGGTGACGGTGCCGCGCGAATTCGTGTTCATGGATCGCGCGGCGATCGGGCTCGGCGCGGTGTTCCTGCACCTCGCGGCGGAGTTGAATTTCTACGAGATGTTCAATGCGATGATCGAACGCTTCGACGTCAAGCAGGTTGCCGCGCGTCAGCAGGCCGCGCTCAGGCAGGCGGGACTTTTGCCGCCGGCGCCCGCGCGCGCCAGACGATGACGGCAAGGCCGATCATCACCAGCGCGATGCCGCTGTAGCGCAGCGGCGGGAACGTCTCGTCGAACACGATCACCGAGGCGACGATGCCGCTGCACGGCACCAGCAGCGCGAACGGCGTGACGACAGCAGCCGGATACCGCGCGAGCAGGTGGCCCCACATGGCATAGCCGCCGACAGTCGCCAGCGTGCCGAGATAAAGCGCCGACAGGATGCCGCGCCAGGATGCGTCCGCCAGCGTCGTCCACAGCGGCGGGTCGCCGAGCGCGTACGACAATGCGAGCGCCGGCAGCGGCGCCACCAGCGCCATCCAGCTCGTGAGCGACACCATTTCGGCTTTTGGCATCTGCTTGACGACGATGTTGCCGAGCGCCCAGCTCATGGCCGCGCACAGCGTGATCAGCAGTGCGGTCAGTGGCAGATCGGCGCCGCTCGACAGGCCGATCAGCACCAGGCCGCCGAAGGCGACGACAAGACCCGCCACCTGCCGCCGGGTCGGCTGCTCATGCAGCAGCAGCGCCGCCAGCACCACCGTAAACGGCGCGCTCATCTGCTGCGTCACCGAGGCAAGGCCCGGCAGCATGCCTTCATGGAAAGCCCAGAACAGCAGCAGGAACTGGATCAGGAACCAGAGCGCGCCGGCCGCCAGCATCAGCCCCCATGGCACCGCCGGGCGCGGCAGGATCAGCGCCGGGAGCGCGGCGATAGCGAACCGCAGCGCGGTGAGTTGCGCCGGCGTGAAACTGTCGACGCCATAGCGGGTGGCGATGAAGGAGACGCCCCAGATCACCGAGGTCAGAATCGCGAGCGCGATGTCGCTGGCTTTCATGGGGCGGTATGCGGGGCCGGCCTGTGGATGACACCCCTTGTGGATGCCGCTCCTTGCGGCCGATCCTTGGCATACGTCCGCGAAGGCCGCCAACAACATATTTTCATGATGCCGATCACCGGCGGTGGGGGTGTCGCGGCGTTGCCCTTGGCGCGCAATTGCGCTACCCCTGACCTGATTTTCACCCGCTGCTGACGATCCGGAGCTTGATGATGGCCGACCACGGCACTGTTGAATACGCAACCGCCACCGGCAACGATATGCCGGCGCATGAGGCTTCCTATGAGGGCTTCATCCGGTTCGCCACCGTGGGGACGATCCACACGATCTGTATCGTGCTCGGTCTCGCCATCGGCGGCGTCATGGGCCACTGGTTCCTGGCGTTGGTGACGTTCCTGATCGCCATCATCGGCATGATCCCGGCGCTGGCGACCACCAGCAAGACCCCGAGCATCGTGTCGTTCGTGTTGTGCTTCCTCATCTTCGTGTTCGCCTCGACGATGGCTGCGCCGCACTAATCGGTTACCTGGCTGGGGGGTAAGGCGATGCGTATTGCCGTCGCGCGTGAGACTGAGGCCGGTGAACCGCGTGTGGCGGCGACGCCGGACACGGTGAAGAAGTACAAGGCGCTGGGTGCCGACGTCGTCGTCGCGCGCGGTGCCGGCATCGCCTCCGGCATTCTCGATGCCGATTTCGAGGCGGCGGGAGCGACCATTGCCGACAATCCGGCGGCCGACGCCGATGTCGTGCTCAAGGTACGCCGGCCGACCGATGCCGAGATCAAGACCTACAAGAAGGGCGCCGTGGTCGTCGCGATCATGGACCCGTATGGCAACGACGCGGCGCTCAAGGCGCTGGCCGATGCCGGCGTCATCGCCTTCGCCATGGAGCTGATGCCGCGCATCACCCGCGCGCAGTCGATGGACGTGCTGTCGAGCCAGGCGAACCTCGCCGGCTACCGCGCGGTGATCGACGGCGCGGCGGAATACGGCCGTGCGCTGCCGATGATGATGACCGCGGCCGGCACGGTGCCGGCGGCCAAGATCTTCGTCATGGGCGTCGGCGTCGCCGGCCTGCAGGCGATCGCCACCGCGCGCCGCCTCGGCGGCGTCGTCACCGCGACCGACGTGCGTCCGGCGGTGAAGGAGCAGGTGCAGTCCCTCGGCGCCAAGTTCATCGCCGTCGAGGACGACGAGTTCAAGCAGGCCGAGACGGCCGGCGGCTACGCCAAGGAAATGTCGAAAGACTACCAGGCGAAGCAGGCCGCGCTGGTCGCCGAGCACATCAAGAAGCAGGACATCGTCATCACCACCGCGCTCATTCCGGGCCGTCCGGCGCCGAAGCTGGTCAGCGCCGAGATGGTGAAGTCGATGCGCCCCGGTTCGGTGCTGGTTGATCTCGCGGTCGAGCGCGGCGGCAACGTCGAAGGCGCGCGGCTGGGCGAGGTCGTGCTGATCGACGGCGTCAAGATCGTCGGTCACGCCAACGTGCCGGGCCGGCTTGCCGCCTCATCCTCCGCGCTCTACGCCAAGAACCTGCTGACCTTCCTCGACTCGCTGATCGACAAGAAAGAGAAGACGCTGGCGATCAACTGGGACGACGAACTCGTCAAGGGCACGGCGCTCACCCGCGATGGCGCGGTGATCCACCCGAATTTCAAGCCGAAGACGGCGGCCTGAGGCCGCCGCAGCAGTCCCGCCTTACGGAGCGTCCCGATGGACCAGCTTGCCAACGTCGTTGACCCGTTCGTCTTCCGCTTTTCGATTTTCGTGCTGGCGATCTTCGTCGGCTACTACGTGGTCTGGTCGGTGACGCCGGCGCTGCACACGCCGCTGATGTCGGTGACCAACGCGATCTCCTCGGTGATCGTCGTCGGCGCGCTGCTCGCGGTCGGTGTCCCGCTTGCCACCAACGATCAGGGGCCGATGTGGGCGCGCGGCCTCGGGTTTGTCGCGCTGATCTTCGCATCGATCAATATTTTCGGCGGCTTCCTGGTCACCCAGCGCATGCTGGCGATGTACCAGAAGAAAAAGAAGTGACGGGGACGCGGGGGCATAATCATGAGCGCTGATCTCGTCGCACTTCTCTACCTCGTCGCCGGCGTCCTGTTCATCCTGGCGCTGCGTGGCCTGTCGAGCCCGGTCACCAGCCGGCGCGGCAATTATCTCGGCATGGCCGGCATGACCATCGCCGTGCTGACCACGCTCGGCTCGCATCCGCCGGCCGATGCGGTCGGCTGGGGTCTCGTCGTCGGCGGCCTCGTCATCGGCGGCGGCATCGGCGCGGTGATCGCGCGCAAGGTGCCGATGACCTCGATGCCGGAACTGGTCGCGGCCTTTCACTCGCTGGTCGGCATGGCCGCCGTGCTGGTCGCGGCGGGCGCGTTCTACGCGCCGGCCGCGTTCGACATCGGCACCCGCGGCAACATCCACGGCGCCAGCCTGATCGAAATGTCGCTCGGCGTCGCCATCGGCGCGCTGACGTTTACCGGCTCGGTGATCGCGTTCCTGAAGCTGTCCGCGCGCATGAGCGGCGC
>JAHBZF010000079.1 GCA_019635575.1 Pseudolabrys sp.
TCAGCACCGCGCCGGGCCGGCGCAGCGCGAAGCGCACGAACCGCATATAGGGCCCGCGATCGGCCATGCGTTCGTCATGCGGGACCGGAGAAGCCTTGCCGAGCAGCGAGCCGAGCGTCGGCGTGAAGAACAGCGCGACGACCAGCGATGCCGACAGGGTCGCGATGAGCGTCAGCGGCATGTATTTCATGAATTCGCCGACAATGCCCGGCCAGAACAGCAGCGGCGAGAAGGCCGCCACGCGCGTCGCCGTCGCGGCGACCACCGGGCCGGACATCCGCACCGCGGCGGTCGTATAGGCCTCGCGCGGCGACATGCCTTCCGACATCCGCCGCTCGGCGAATTCCGACACGATAATCGCATCATCGACCAGCATGCCGACCGCGAGGATCAGCGAGAACAGGACGACGATATTCACGGTCAGGCCCGCGAGTTGCAGGCCAAGGATGCCCGCAAGGAAGGACGCAGGGATCGCGATGCCGATGAACAGCGAGGCACGGAAGCCGAGCGCGAACAGGATGATGACGGCGACCAGCAACACGCCCATCGCGACCGAATTCTGCAGGTCCGACAGCATGGTGCGGATGACCTTGGACTTGTCCTGGGTGAAGGACACCTGCACGGCGGCGGGCCACTGGCCCTTGATCTGGTTGACCAGTTTCTTCACGCCGTCGACCGTCTCAATCAGGTTGGCGCCGGTGCGCTTCGAGACTTCGATGGTCATGGCCGGGCGGCCGTTGACGCGGGTGACGGAGGTCGCGTCCTTGAAGGTCGGGCGCACCTGCGCGACGTCGCCGAGCGTCACCGCCGCATCGGCGGACGCCGTCAGCGGAATCTTCAGCACGTCTTCCGGATGCTCGATCAGCGCCGGCACCTTCACCGAGAAGCGTCCGGTTTCGCCTTCGAGCGCGCCGGCGGCGATCAGATTGTTCTGCGTTCCGAACGACTGGATCAGTTGATCGAGCGAGATGCCGTAGCTCTTGAGCAGCATCGGCTCGGCGATGATCTCGACCGCCTCGTCGCGCGCGCCGCGCAGCTCCGCCGACAGCACGCCCGGCACCTGTTCGACCGCGTTCTTGGCGGCACGGGCGATGCGCAGCAGCGAACGCTCCGGCAGGTCGCCGGACAGGCCGACGACCAGCACCGGATAGAGCGACAGGTTCACCTCCTGCACGCTCGGCTCGTCGGCGTCCTTGGGCAGATCCCGCTTCGCCTGATCGACCTTGGCGCGCACGTCCGCGAGCGCGGCATCGGAATTGAACCCGGCCTCGAATTCCACCAGCACATAGCCGCCACCCTCGTAGGCGGCGGCGCTCATCTCCTTGACGTTGGATACCGATTTCAGCTGCGTCTCCAGCGGCCGCAGGATCAGGCGCTCGGAATCCTCCGGGCTGATGCCGCGCTGCGTGAGCTGCACGTAGATGATCGGGATCTTGACGTCCGGCTCCGCCTCTTTCGGGATCGTCTGATAGGCGACGTAGCCCGCGAGCAGCAGGAAGATCAGGCTGGCGATCGTCAGTCGCGCGTGGCTGATGGCAGCGTCGATCATCGATGAATGCCCCGCGTTCGTTCAGCGTGCCGTCAAGGCGGTCGGCGGCACAGTGACGGTTTCGACGCGCTGCGCCTCGCGCACGAAATCCTGACCCTGCACGATCACGCGCGCGCCGTCCGGCACGCCGGTGACCCACATCATCGCCTGGGCATCCTCGGCCGGCGTCACCGGAACGAATGCGACCGTGCTCTGATCGTCGACGATGCGGATGCCGAGTTCGCCCTTCGACGAGAACACCAGCGCCGAACGGGGAATGCGGGTCGCCGGCACCGGCGAGACGGGGATCGTCACCTCGGCGGTGATGCCGTCCGGAATCTTCATGTCGGGATTGGCGATCTCGACCTCGACGCGATAGGTGCGGGTGGTCTGGCTCGCGGACTTGGAGACATAACGCACCTTGCCGGTCACGGTTTGCCCGGTGACGAGCCGCACCTCGGCGCTGTGGCCGAGTTCGATGCCGGCGAGCTTGCGCTCCGACACCTCGACCACCGCGAGCAACGGATCGAGCGCGACCATCTGCGCGATCTCCTTGCCGGAGAACGAGAACGCGGACGTGCCGACTTCGGCCGGGACGTCGGTGACGACGCCGTCCCACGGCGCGCGCACCACGCCGCGATCGCGCTCGGCTTCGGCGGCGGCAAGTCCCGCTTCCGCCGCTTTCACCTGCGCCTCGAGGCTCGACAGTTCGAGCCGCGGCGCGGCGTTGACGGCGATCAGCCGGCGCTTGGCTTCGAGTTCATCGCGGCGTTGATCGAGCAAGGCACGCGCCTGCAGCACCTGCGCCTCGCGTGCCTCGTCGGACAGAATGGCGAGCACGTCGTTGGCCTTGACGTGGCTGCCGCGACGCACCCGCAGATCGTTGAGCACGCCGCCGGTGCGCGCGAGCACCATCACCTTGCGGTCCGCTTCGGTGCGGCCCGACAGAACGAATTTGCGCTGATGCGCGACCACATGCGTCTCCATGACGCCGACGCGGAACGGCTTGTCGGCGGACGCGGCCTGTTCGCCCGGTGTCTTGGCTGGTGGCGCTTCGTGCGGCGACAGATGCCCGGACGCGATCCAGAGCGCGACAGCGGCGACGAGGCCGACGGCGGTGATGCGAGCGGCTTTCATGACGGCTCCGAAGGGGTCGGCTTGAGCATGTGGCGCACCAGATCCATGAACAGCGGCACCAGTGTGCGCGGCTCGAATGACGGATTGGCGACGCGGCGGTTCCAGACGCCGTCGACGATCGCCATCAGCATGGTGGCGATCGCGTTGTAGTCGGCGGTCTTCGACACTTCGCCGCGCGCGGCGGCGGCTTGCAGCATGGTGATCAGACGTGCATGGACCTCGGCGTCGAAGTCCTGATGGATGCGGGCGACGTCTGCGTTGCGCCGGCTTTCGGTGGCAATCTCAAGGCAGAGGCCGATCTGATCATCGGTGCGTTCGGCGAAGTAGTGGTGCGCCATGCCTTCCAGCACCGAGAAGAAGTTGGCGGAGACATCGATGCTGGCGAAATGCTCGCCGACCTCGGCGCGGTCGCGCTCGGCGATGCCGGCGATGATCGCTTCCTTCGACGGGAAGTAGCGATAGAGGTTGCCGGCGCTCATGCCGGCCTCGGCGCAAATCTGCTGCATCGAGGTCTGATGGAAGCCGAGCCGCGCAAAGCAGCGGGCGGCGGCGTCCAGAATGTCCGCGCGGCGATTGGTCGATGGGACGGGCGGGCGGTCGCGGTCGAGTTTGAGCATGGCCATGCTTGAGAATGAACGTTCATTCTCATAGTGGGCGAGAGGCCCCAAGTCAATGGTGTCATGGTAGGGATTTATCGGCCCATGGGAGCTGGCCCGGAGACCGGCGCCGGCCGTTTGCGCGAGGCTCGACCGGACGGGGCGTCTGGCAGCAGCATGATCCGACGCGGATCGGCACGCAGAACTGCGGCGGCGTCACGAGCGGAATCCGCCGCGCGCGCAACTTCCGCTCTGCGGAATTATCATCCGCAGCAATCGACACTTATTGACCCTTGCGACGACGGCGACGAATGCTAGGACACGTCGCGGTGCGAGGCGATCATGCTGCCGCGCGCAACAAGGATTTCGCAGAATGGACTACGGTATCAAGGGCGAGACCGCGCTCGTCCTCGGCGGCAGCAAGGGTTTGGCGTTCGCGTGCGCGCAGGCGCTGGTGGAGGCCGGCGTGCGCGTGGCGATCAACGGTCGCAATGCGGCCGACGGTGAGGCGGCGGTCGCCAAGCTCGGCTACGGCGCTGTCTTTATCCAGGGCGACCTCGGCGAAGCCGGCAAGACCGCGGCGACGATCGACGCCGCGCGCCGCGCGCTCGGGTCGATCCATATCCTCGTCACCAATGCCGGCGGTCCGCCGCCCGGCCAGTTCGACGAACACGGCATCGATGTGTGGCGCCGCGCGCTCGAGGTGAACATGCTGGCGGCGGTGGAGGCCGTGCAGCGCGTGCTGCCGGACATGCGGGCCGCGCATTTCGGCCGCATCGTCAACATCACGTCGTTCGTGGTGAAGGAGCCCTATCCGAACATGGCGCTGTCCAACAGCATCCGCGTCGCGCTCACCGGCGCGATGTCGACCCTGGCGCGCGAGGCGGCGGGCGACGGCATCACCGTCAACAACATCCTGCCGGGGCTGATGGACACCGGCGCGTTGCAGCGCGTGATCGACGCGCGCGTGCGCAAGCAGGGCAAGACCGAAGCGCAGGTGCGTGACGAGATGGCGAAGTCGGTCCCGATGCAGCGGCTCGGCACGGCGGAGGATTTCGGCCCGCTCTGCGCCTTCCTGTGCTCGAAGCACGCGAGCTACATCACCGCGCAGAACATCGCCGTCGATGGCGGTCTGGTGCGCGGTCTCATCTGATCTC
Source organism: Pseudolabrys sp. (assembly GCA_019635575.1). GTDB lineage: Bacteria > Pseudomonadota > Alphaproteobacteria > Rhizobiales > Xanthobacteraceae > Pseudolabrys. The sequence goes on from JAHBZF010000079.1 coordinate 4,419, forward strand.
CAGCAGGAAAATAAGACATATGGCTTCCGATGTGAGCGTCGAACGCCCCGCCGCGGGCATTGCTCTGGTCCGCTACAACCGGCCGCAATCGCGCAACGCGCTCGATGCCGCGGTACGCCGCGACATCGCCGAGCATCTCAACGCGCTGGCGGAGGACAAAGAGGTCCGTGCCGTGGTGCTGACCGGCACCGACAAGGTGTTCGCGGCCGGTGCCGACCTGTCGGAAATGTCGAAGCTCGATGCGGTCGGATTTCACGGACTCAACACCGTGAAATCGTGGAAGGCGATCGGCGCCTTTCCGAAGCCGCTGATCGCGGCGGTCAACGGCTTCGCGCTCGGCGGCGGCTGCGAGCTGGCGATGCACTGCGACATCATCATTGCTGGTGAATCCGCGAAGTTCGGCCAGCCCGAGGTGAAGGTCGGCATCATTCCCGGCGCCGGCGGCACGCAGCGGCTGACCCGCGCGGTCGGAAAATTCCGCGCCAATCTCTATCTGATGACCGGCCGCATTTTCGATGCGCGGACCGCGCTGGAGATGGGACTTGTCAGCGAGGTGGTCGCCGACGATTCCGTGGAGAAGACCGCGATCGCGCTGGCGAGCGAGCTGGCGGCCTTGCCGCCGCTGTCGCTGAAATTCATCAAGGAGGCGGTCGGCCTCGCCGACAACGCGCCGCTCGACGCGGCGCTGGATTTCGAGCGGCGCGCCTGCCAGTTCCTGTTCGCCAGCGCCGACAAGAACGAGGGCATGACCGCGTTCCTGCAGAAGCGCAAGCCGACCTACACCGGAGAATAAAGCCATGGCAGTCACCACGCTCGGCATCATCGGCGCGGGCGCGATGGGACAGGGCATCGCCCAGGTCGCCGCGCAGAACGGCATCATGGCGATCCTGCTCGACGCCGCGCCCGGCGCGGCGGAGAAGGGCCGCGCCGCGGTGATGCAGCGGATCGACAAGCTCGCCGCCAAGGGGCAGGCCGATGCGGCCGCCGCCGGCGCGCTGCTCAAGGTCGCGTCCGGTTACGCCGATTTTGCGCCGTGCGACTTCGTCGTTGAGGCGGTGGTCGAGCGGCTCGACGTCAAGCAGGCCGTGTTTGCCGAACTGGAGAAGGTCGTGCGTGACGATGCGATCCTCGCATCGAACACCTCGTCGCTGCCGATCGGTTCGATCGCGCGCACCTGCCGCAAGCCGGAGCGCGTCGCCGGGCTGCACTTCTTCAATCCGGTGCCGGTGATGAAGCTGGTCGAGGTCGTGCGCGGTCCGGCCAGCAGCGAGGCGACGGTGCGCGCGCTTCTTGATCTCGGCGCGCGGCTCGGCCGCACGCCGATCGAGGTGAAGGACACGCCCGGCTTCCTCGTCAATCTCGGCGGCCGCGCGCTGAACACCGAGGCGCTGGCGATCCTGCAGGAGAACGTCGCGCCGTGCGCGACCATCGACGCGATCCTGCGCGACTGCTGCGGCTTCCGCATGGGCCCGTTCGAGCTGATGGACCTCACCGGCATGGACGTGAACTTCCCGGTGACGGAGATCGTCTGGAACGGATACTTCAACGATCCGCGGCTGCGCTCGACGCCGTTCCATGCCTCGCTGTTCCGCAGCGGCCTGCTCGGCCGCAAGACCGGCAGCGGCTATTATCATTATCAGGACGGCAAAGCCGTGCTGCCGGAGGCGACGCCGCCCGCCGGCAGCCCACCGAAAGCCGTGGTGCTGGCGGAGGATCACGATCTGCTGCGCGCGCTCTGCGCCGCCGCCAAGGTCGAGATACTCGCGCGCGACGACGGCAAGGCACCGATCCTCGCGGCCCCGTGGGGCGAGGACTGCACCGCGCTGTCGCAGCGGCTCAAACTCGATGCGAAGCGCCTCGTGGCGATCGATCCGGCGGGCAAGACCGATATGCGCGTCACGCTGATGACCGCGCCGGGCGCCGATGCCGCGGTGCGTGACAGCGTCGCCGCGCTGTGTCGCGATGCCGGCCGGCAGGTCTCGGTGATCGCGGATTCGCCGGGCTTCGTCGCGCAGCGCGTCGTCGCCATGGTCGCCAATCTCGCTTGCGAGATCGCGCAGATGCAGCTTGCCGATCCGGCGTCGGTGGACAAGGCGTATCAGCTCGCGCTCGCTTATCCGATGGGGCCGCTGGCGATGGCCGATGCCTGGGGCGTGAAGCGCATCTACGACGTGCTTGTCACGTTGCAGCAGATCACCGGCGACGACCGCTACCGGCCGAGCCAGTGGCTGCGTCGCCGCGCATTGCTTGGATTGTCGGCGCTGACGCCCGCCTAGTTGCGGCCGCTCAATTCGCCGGACGGTTGAGCTGGTGGCGCGCGGTGAGCGCCACCAGTTTTGCCGTCAACGGCCCGCGCATGTCCTTCTCGCTGACGGTCGAGGTCGCGACCGGCACGGTGATGACGCCGATCTCGGTGCCGTTCGATACCGGCACGGCGATACCGCCGATCCCTTTGTGCCAGGTGTCGCGCGCGATCACCACCGGTTCAGCGAGCGCGTCGGCGAGCCGCTGCTCGAACGCGGCGACCGGTTGCCGCCGCCGCGCCAGATTGGCGCGGATGCGCGTCACCACGACGCGGCGATCGGCCTCGTTGCAGGCTTTCAAGAGGCCGAGCCCGGACGCGGAGGTGGCGAGCGGCAGCCGCGCGCCGATCTCCATGCGCACGGCCAGCATGTTGCGGCCCTGAATGCAGTCGAGGAACGTCGCATAGAGCCCGTCGCGCTGGGCGAAGCCGCAGGTCTCGCCGGTCTGCTCGGAAATCTGCACCAGCACCGGCCGCACCTGATGCAGGAGCGGCGCCTGCGACAGCACCGGATAGCCCAGCGTCAGCACCTGCGGCGTCAGGATATAGGCGCGGGTGGTACGATCGTAGGTGATGTAGCCCAGCTCGCGCAGCGTATAGACCAGCCGCGAGATCGTGGACGGGGCCAGTTTGGTTTCGCGTGCGAGTTCGCCGTTGCTCAGCCCGCCGGGCTTGCGCGAAAACGCGCGCAGCACGCTCAAGCCCCGCTGCAGCGCGGTGACGAATTGTCGGTCCTCCATGGGCCTCTGCCGCTCCCGTATCTTTTCCGCTCTGCGGAAAGCCGTTTCGCATATATTGTCATAAGCCGCCGCGCCTGAGAAACAGGTAAGGTGAAAAAATCGAGTTGAGGGGAGTGTTGGCGTGCTGGCTGGTGACATGCTGCGCCGTTCGGCGAAGCGATTTCCTGACAAACCCGCGATCATCTGCGGCGACGAAACCCTGACCTATCGCGCGCTCGACGAGCGGGCCAACGCGCTCGCCCACGCGCTGCTCGCCCTCGGTCTGCCGAAAGGGTCCAAGGTCGCGATGCTCAGCCGCAACGTGACCGACTACGGCACGGTGTTCTTCGGCGTTGCCCGCACCGGCTATGTGCTGGTCAATGTCTCGGTGCTGTATGCGCCGGAGGAACTGACCTTCGTGCTGAACAAGGCCGATGCCGACGTGCTGATCTTCGATCCGTTCCTGGCGGAGAAGGTCGCGGCGGTGAAAGGCGACGTGCCGCGCATCAAGACCTTCATTTCGCTCAGCGACGCGCCGGCGAACATTGGCGCTAAGATCGGCGCCAAAACCATCGACGATTTCATTGCCGGTGCGCCGGCGACGCTGCCGGACGTCAAGATCGCGGAAAGCGATCCGTTCTGCATGACCTACACCGGCGGCACCACCGGCCGGCCGAAGGGCGTGCTGTGCAGCCATCGCGCGCGTGACATCACCGCGCATACGGTGATGGTGGAAGAGGCGATCGACGAGCGCGACGTGGTGGCGATCGTCACGCCGCTGTTCCATGTGGCCGCGCTGAACATCATGTTCCAGCCGGCGATCCTCGCCGGCGCGACCACGGCGTTCCTGACGCGCTGGTCCGCGCCCGGATTCATGGAGATGGCGGAACGCACCGGCGTCACCGCTGCGTTCATGGTGCCGACCCAGGCGAGCACCTTGGTCCGCGATCCGGAGTTCGATGCCGCGAAGCTCAAGACCTGGCGCAAGCTGTCGTTTGCCGGCGCGCCGATGCCGGACTGGGTGCAGCGCGAGTTGAAGGCGAAACTGCCGAACCTGCTGCTGACGCAGATTTACGGCCAGTCGGAGATGGGCGTGATCTGCGTGATCCGCGACTGGTATCTGCCGGAAAAGCTCGGCGCGGTCGGCCGTCAGGCTTACAATGTCGATATCGCGGTGGTCGATCCGCAGGGCAAGCCGGTGAAGGTCGGCGAGATCGGCGAAATCGTCTCGCATGGCGACAATCTGATGCTCGAATATTACAACGAACCGGAGCAGACCAAGGGATTCTTCAAGCTCGGCGACGGCTGGGGCTGGTCCGGCGATCTCGGCGTGATGGACAAAGACGGATTCGTCACGCTGGTGGACCGCTCCAAGGACATGATCATCTCCGGCGGCGAGAACATCTATCCGATGGAGATCGAGAACGCGCTGTACGAACACCCGGCGGTCGCCGAATGCGCGGTGTTCGGCGTGCCGGACGACAAGTTCGGCGAGGTGCCGATCGCCTATGTGCTGCTGAAGGACAAGCAGACCGTGTCCGCCGACGAACTGGTGGAGCACTGCGCCAGGCTGCTGGCGCGGTTCAAGCGGCCGCGCTCCGTCACCTTCGTCACCGATTTTCCGAAGACGCCGATCGGCAAGATCCAGAAGAACATTCTGCGCGAACCGTACTGGTCGGCGCAAAAGAAGAAGATATGAGGACGAAATGAGCGAGCGTTATCAGGGCTACGAGGCCCTCAAGCTGGACTGGCCGCGCGAGCGCGTGCTGCGGATCACCATGCACAGTCCGGGCCGGCTGAATTCGGCGCATGCGGGGATGCACCAGGAACTGGTGCGGATCTGGCGCGATATCGATGGCGACCCCGATGTGTCCGCCGCGATCATCACCGGCGCCGACGGTGCGTTTTCCGGCGGCGGCGATCTCGGTCTCGTCAAGGAGATGAGCGAGAGCTTCGAGGTGCTGTCGCGCGTCTGGAAGGAAGCGCGCGATCTCGTCTACAACGTCATCAACTGCTCGAAGCCGGTGGTGTCGGCCATGGAAGGTCCGGCGGTCGGCGCGGGACTCGTTGCGGGACTGCTCGCGGATATTTCCATCGCCGGCAAGACGGCGCGCATCATCGACGGGCACACGCGGCTCGGTGTTGCCGCCGGCGATCATGCCGCCATCGTCTGGCCGCTGCTGTGCGGTCTCGCCAAGTCGAAATACCACCTGCTGCTGTGCGAGCCGGTGAGCGGCGAGGAGGCCGAGCGCATCGGCCTCGTCTCGCTCTGCGTTGATGACGACAAGGTGCAGGACAAGGCGCTGGAAGTCGCGGAGAAGCTGGTCAAGGGCTCGCCGACGGCGATCCGCTGGACCAAATACGCGCTCAACAACTGGTTGCGCATGGCCGGGCCGACCTTCGATACCTCGCTCGCGCTGGAGTTCATGGGCTTCACCGGGCCGGATGTGCGCGAGGGCCTCGCCTCGTTCAAGGAGCGCCGGCCGCCGAACTTCAAACGCGACTGTCCGCTGTAGGAGCGTTTCACGCGAAGTGGATACCGGTTCGCGTCAAGAAAACGCGACAAATCAAAAATCCACGGCCGCTCTCGCGGGGCCGTACTTTTCTGCGGTGCGGAACGATTTTCTGCCAAGTGGACGGAGCCGCGATGGCACATTGCGGCCGGAATTGAACGCATCCCGGATCTGAACCGGACGCATCGGGAGGAGACCATGCAAACATCACTTCACCAGCCGGCGGTTCTGCGCGCCATGCAGGGCCTGCTGCTCGGGGCGGCAATGGGTACCATTTTCGGCCTCGCCACGCCCGCGATGGCGCAGGTGTCGAACGACACCGTGAAGATCGGCGTGCTGACCGACATGACCGGCAATCTGTCGGCGCTGTCGGGCAAGGGTTCGCTCGTCGCTGCGCAGATGGCGGTCGAGGATTTCGGCGGCAAGGTGCTCGGCAAGCCCATCGAGGTGTTGAGCGCCGACCACCAGAACAAGGCGGACATCGGCTCGCAGATCGCCAACAAATGGATCGACGTCGATAACGTCGACATGATCGTCGATGCGCCGAATTCGTCGGTGGCGCTGGCGGTGCAGGCAATCGCCAAGCAGAAGAACCGGGTGTTCATCGCGTCGGCCGGCGGCACCGCGGAACTGACCGGCAAGTCCTGCTCGCCGACCGGCATGCAGTGGACCTGGGACACCTATGCCGCGGCGGTCTCGACCGCGCGCGCCATCGTCGAGGAAGGCGGCAAGTCGTGGTTCTTCCTCACCGCCGATTATGCCTTCGGCAAGGCGATGGAAGCCGACGTGTCGCGCGTCGTGCAGAAGTCCGGCGGTACGGTCGCCGGCCAGGTGCGGCATCCGACCAACACGTCGGATTTCTCGTCGTTCCTGTTGCAGGCGCAGGCGTCCAAGGCCGAGGTGATCGCGCTGGCGAACGGCGGCAGCGACACCAGCAACTCGCTGAAGCAGGCGCAGGAATTCGGCCTGACCAAGACCGCTAAGATCGCCGCGCTGGCGATCTTCATCACCGACGTGCACGCGGTCGGCCCGCAGCAGGCGCAAGGGCTGCTGCTCACGACCGGCTTCTACTGGGATCGCACCGATGCGACCCGTGCGTGGTCGCAGAAATTCTTCGCGCGTCATGGCGCGATGCCGACCATGTCGCAGGCCGGTGTCTATTCGGCGGTGATGCACTATCTCAAGGCGATCGACGCCGCCAAGACCGACGACGCGATGCCGGTGGTCGCCAAGATGAAGGCGACCAAGGTGAACGACATGTTCGCCGAGAACGGCGTGGTGCGCGAGGACGGCCGCATGGTGCACGATATGTATCTCGTGCAGGTGAAGGCGCCGGCCGACGTCAAGAAGCCGTGGGACTATTACAAGGTGCTGCGCACCGTGAAGGGCGACGACGCGTTCCGTCCGCTGGCGGAAAGCGAGTGCCCGCTGGTGAAGAAGTAAGCAGCGCGATCTGAACAACAAAACGCCCGCCTGTGCCGATGCGCAGGCGGGCGTTTTCTTTTGTGTGCGATCAGCCCGCCGCGTGCGGCGGGATTTTGCCGGCCCACGGCTGCGCCGCCTCGAACGCGGCCGCGAGCGCCAGCAGCGCGCCGTCGCGATACCACGGCCCGACGATCTGCAAACCGACCGGCAGACCCGCGCCGGTGAAGCCGCAGGGAATGCTCACGGCCGGATGGCCGGAGAGGTCGAACAGGTTGAGATAGGGCGCCCAGCTCTGGCGCATGTCGCCGGCATCCTTGCCATTCACCGTGATCGGATCGAGCGCCTTGTGCGTCGCCGCGAGCGGCGGGCGGCTGCACGTCGGCGTCAGCACGAAATCGTATGTGGCGAACCAGCTTTGCACGGCGCGGAAATGCGTGGTGCGCTTGTAGGTAGCCTGCAACAGTTGCTGGCCGCTATACGAACCGCCGACGCGGATGCCCTCGACGAAGCTCGGATCGAGCTTCGGCGCCACCTCGTCGATCTTGGCGAAGAAGCGCGCCGCCCAGTTCGACTGCTGCAGCACGCGCCAGGCCGGCTCGGCATTCTCGATCGGCTCGTCGGCAATATCGACCGTGCAGCCCATGGTGCGGAACACGTCGAGCGCCTGCTCGCAGACGCGCCGCACCTCGTCGTCGAGCAGCGTATTGCCGGCGAGCGCGCGCCAGGCGATGCGCAGCTTGCCGGGCTTGGCGCCTTGCACCGCGGCCAGCGCATTCGGCGCCGGCACGCCGATGGAGTGCGGATCGGAGCGATGTTCGCCGGCGGTGGCGTCGAGCATCAGCGCGGTGTCGGCGACGGTGCGCGCCATCAGCCCGAGATGGATGAAGTTGTTGAAGCCGTCCGGCACCTGATTGTGCGGGATGACGCCGAGCGTCGGCTTCAGCCCGACGATGCCGGTCAGCGCCGCCGGCAGTCGCGTACTGGCGCCGGCGTCGGTGGCGAGCGAGATCGGCCCCATGCCGGACGCCACCGCGACGGCGGAGCCGCCGCTCGAGCCGCCCGGCGTGAGTTCGGTGTCCCACGGATTGCGGGTGACGCCGCACAGCGGCGAATCCGTCAGGAGCTTGTGCGCGAATTCGGAGGTGGTGGTCTTGCCGAGGATCACCGCGCCGGCATGCTTCAGCCGCTCGACCGACACGGCGTCGGCATCCGGCACGTTGTTGGCCATGGTGTGCGACGCCCAGGTGGTGCGCAGGCCCTTGGTGTTGATGATGTCCTTCACCGACACCGGCACGCCGTGCAGCGGCCCGAGCGTCTCGCCGCGCGCCACGGCGGCGTCGGCGGCTTTCGCCTGCGCCAGCGCGCCGTCGCGATCGACGGTGATGAAGGCGTTGAGCGTTTTCTGCGTCGCGTCGATCCGGTCGAGCACCGCTTTGGTGATCTCCACCGACGACAGTTTTTTGCCGCGGATCTGCCGGGCGAGGTCGAGGGCGGAGAGAAATAGCGGCGAGGAAGCCATGAGATCACCTGAAAGCTGAATGCGACGACGCCGTGCGCCACGCAAGGCGTCACGGCGTCAGAGACGGAATGGAAGCCGGGTCAGACGGGCAGGCAGAGCGCGTTCGGCACCAGCAGGTTGCTGTACACGCACTGGCGCTCGGCGAGCTTGAGGCCATCGTCGGTGCGGCGGAATTTGTCGTAATAGGTGCCGACCTGATGCAAGGTCGCATCCGGCCGGTCGAACAACACCTGCAGCACCACGTAATTCGCCTGCGCGACGATGGTGCCGTCGGCGTCCTCGCGGACCACCTGCTGATTGGCGATCATATGGGTGAGATAGCGCGGCGCGAACATCGCCGTTTCCTTCAGCGCGAAGGCGCGGTCGCGGATCATGCCCTTGTTTTCGCAATAGATGAGGCCGACTGGCAGGCCGCGCTGATAGTTCTCGCGCGACACGATGTTGTAGAGCGCGTCGTCGGTGAACAGTTCGACCCAGTCCATCAGACGCTGCTCGTCGAGCGCGGCGGCATAGACGGTGTTGAACTGCTCGATCTCGTATTTGAGCAGCATCGCCTCCAGCCGCTGATCCGGCGTGGCGGCGGTTGCGCGCGGACGCGCCATGACAACGTCACCCATGGTCTAGAGCCCCATTTCCTGACGCCAGTGCTTGTACATGGCGCGGATCGCCGCCTCGGAGATCAGCGTGTCGGTGGTGCCGGCTTCCACCGCGGGATCGAGCTCGACGAGATGTTCGCCGTTCGGCACGCGCTGCATGCCGTCCTGCACGAACTTGATCGCCTCGTTGTCCTCGAGGCCGAGGAAGCCGGCCGGTCCCATCAGGTTGCCCTGACGCAGCCGGTGGCGGGTCATTTCCTCGGTGTCGCCCTCGAAGCCGAACATGGTCCACTTCATGATGAACTCATGCGGGCCGGTCGGCACGATCTGCCGCACGCCGAGCGTGTTCATCTCGCGCTGGATGATCAGGTTCGGCCAGATGGTCGACATGGTCACCGACCACGGGCTCTTGAACTCGTCGATGAAATCCATGAAGCGCGGCTCGGCGAGCGTCATGCCTTCCTTATAGGCGCGCATCTCTTTCTTGTTGTCGCTCGACACCGTGGCGCCGTCGGACTTGGCGGACGCCATCACGCCGTGGCGGCCGGTCGGATCGGCCAGCATCAGCGAGCGGTTGCCGGCGACCAGCAGGCCGAACGTCACCAGGAAGGTGTGCAGCAAGGTCGCGTGATACGGGTCCTTGAGGTTCTCGTGATAGAGCTTCCAGTTGCCGGGCAGCGTGTGGCGGTAATAGCCGAGCAGCTTGAGCTTGCGGCCGTCGAAGGTCGCCTCGAACTCCTCGAGGATCTCCGGCCCGAGATAGTCCTGCAGCGACTCCATGTCGTCGCGATACGACGCGAACACCACGCCGCGATGGGTGGTGACGGCGAGCTTGCGCAGGCCGTGATTGGCGTTCTTGAAGTCGGAGGGCATGCCGCCCTTGCCGTTGACGCCGCGGCGGAACGGCACGCCGGCGAGGTTGCCCTTCAGGTCGTAGGACCACTGGTGATACGGGCAGACGAATTCCTTGGCGTTGCCGGACAGGTCGCGGCAGAACTCGGCGGCGCGATGCGCGCAGCGGTTCTCGAACACGTTGATGCTGCCGTCCTCGGCGCGCGAGACGACGACCGGCGTCGGCCCGACATTGGAGCGGATGAAGTCGCCGGGGTTCGGCACCTCGCATTCCAGCGCCACGTAATTCCAGGTGCGGCCGTGGAAGATCTTGTCGATCTCGCGCTCGTAGATGGTCTGGTCGGTATAGACCCAGTCCGGAATGCGGCGCAGCCCTTCCTCGGGCCAGAGATAGCGTTTGGTCAGGGAGAGAGGGGGATTGGCGTTCATGTCGCTGTCCTCCAGGGAAATGTCGGCGTCGTTGTTGCCATCGATCAGCGTCGCGCCGGCGGCGGCGAGATCGAACGGGCCGCTCTGCGTGAGTTCGCTGCGCGCGGCGCGGATCGCCTTCGGATCGGAGAAGGCGACCACGCCGGTGAGCTTGCCGGTCGCCGGATCGATGGTGCGGTAGATCGCGCCCGGTTCGGTGCCGGGTGTGCCGGCGTGCGCGACCTGATCGCGCGGGCCGATCAGGCCGAGCATCTGGATGTTGCGGTCGAACTGGTCGGTCCAGAACCACGGGGCCTTGGCGGCGCCGACCGGCGCGGCGCCGGCGATGGAGCGGCCGGCGGCCGCGCCCTGTTCCTCGGCGTTCTGCCAGCTTTCGAGCCGGATGCGTTTGCCGTCGAGCGCGACGTGATGCAGCGCGCAGTCGCCCGCGGCCCAGATGCCGGCAACGCTGGTGCGGCCTTCGCCGTCGATCTCGATGCCGCCGGCGACGCGGCAGCCGGCCTGTTGCGCCAGCGACAGTTCGGGCTCGAGGCCGATGCCGACCAGCACGCTGTCGACCTCGATGGTCTCGTTCCCCGCGACGATGCCGAGCTTGGCACTGCCGTTGGCGCCGCGGCGCGTGATCTGCGAGACGGCGGCATCGAGCCGCACATCGACGCCGTTCCGGCGCGCGAGCGAACGGAACACGCGGCCCAGCGCCGCCGGCATGATCCGCGCCATGATCTCCGGCTCGCGCTCCAGCAGCGTCACGGCGAGGCCGCGCGACACCGCGCTCGATGCCAGTTCGAGGCCGATGAAGCCGCCGCCGATGATGCCGACATGGCCACCGCGGGCGAACGCCTGCTCGATGGCGGCGGCATCCTCGATGGTGCGCAGGTGATGGACGCCGGGAAGCTCCGCGCCGGGCAGAGTGAGGCGCCGGGCGCGGCCGCCGGTGGCGATCAGCAGCGCGTCATAAGGCAGCACCTTGCCGTTGTGCAGGGTGACGGTGCGTTTTTCCGGGTCGATGGCGGTGGCGCGCTGGCCGAGATGCAGGGTCACGCCGTATTGCGCGACGTCCTTCTCGGTGAGCCGCAGATGCGACACTGATTTGCCCTGCACCAGCTCCTTGGACAGCGGCGGTCGCTCATAGGGCAGGTGGCGCTCGTCGCCGACGAGATCGATGGTGCCGTTGAAGCCGGCCTGACGCATCGCCGCGATCGCGGCGGCGGCGGCCTGTCCGGCGCCGACGATCACCGCGCGCTGCGGTGTCTTGGTCGCTTCGGCCGCCGGCTTGTCGTCGAACGACAGCACGTCGCCGGGGCGCTCGAGGTCGACGAAAACATCGTCGCCTTCGACTTTGGCGGCGAAGGTCTTGATGGCTTGCGTGACGGGTGAGCACAGCGCCTTGCCGGTGCGGATATCGAACTGTCCCTGATGCAGCGGGCATTCGATCTTGCCGTCCTCGACGAAGCCTTCGGCGAGGAAAGCGAGCGCGTGCGTGCAGATGCCGTGCGTTGCGTAGATCCGGCCGTCGAGATTGTAGAGCGCGATCGGCGTATCGCCGAGATCGACGCCCTTGACGCCGCCCGGAGGAATGGTCGCCAATGAGGCTGCCCGTTGCCAAGCCATCGCGATAACATCCTGATCCTATCCGGCTCGTCAGGGAATAGGGCGAGGCGGATATTGCGTTGAGCAGATCGTCAGTATAACCTCATATTATCCAGACGACAACACAGGAAAGGGCTTCGCCATGGCGCAGGAACCGATCGCGACGAAAGGAAATTTCTTGCACATCTACGACTTCCGCGTGAAGGCGGGTCATGAGGCCGAGTTCATCAAATCCTTCGAGACGTTCGACTATTCGGATACCAATCCGATGCACAAGTCGTCGGCGCAGGTGAAGGACGGCGTCCTGTGCCGCGACACCGAGGATCCGCAGCGCTTCTATCTGATCGCCGAATGGGCGGACATCGAGGAGCACGCCAAGATCCGCAAGATTCTGGCCGAGCAGATCAAGCCGGAGTTCATCAAGTACATCGAAGGTGGTAAGTTCGTGCCGAAGTATGTCGAGGTGGTGTCCTCCACCCCCGACGAAATCTTGCAGAAGGCCGCGGGTTAAGCCGCGGATTTAAGCATCGTGTCTCGCCATCTTTACACCTTCTTCCGGTCCTCGACCTCGTTCCGCCTGCGGATCGCGCTGAACTACAAGGGGCTCGACTACGAGCCCCATTACGTCAGCCTGCCGAAGATGGAGCATCGCGACCCGGCCTTCACGAAGCTCAATCCGCAAGGGTTGTTGCCGCTGCTGATCGATGGCGACCACTCCTACATCCAGTCGATGGCGATCATCGAATATCTGGATGAAGCCTATCCGAACCCGCCGCTGATCCCGAAGGACATCAATGCCCGCCACTATGTGCGGGCGGTGTCGCAGGTCATCGGCTGCGAGATGCACCCGCTCAACAATGTGCGGGTGCTCAAGCACATCAAGGCGCAGTTCGGCGCCGACGAGGCTGCGACCAAGGCCTGGTATGCCCACTGGATCAAGGAAGGGTTCACCGGCCTCGAGGACTACATGAAGCGGTCGGGCCTCGCCGGCCAATACTGCTACGGCGACACCATCACCATGGCGGATATCTGCCTGGTGCCGCAGGTCGCCAACGCGCAGCGGTTCGACTGCGATCTCAGCCCGTATCCGTTGGTCACCGCGATCGCGGAGCGCTGCCTGCAGCACGACGCGTTCAAGAAGGCCGACCCGAGCACGCAGAAAGACGCGTTCTGACGCGGCTTCGCTGCATCGGGATGGGCCACTGTTCGT
>JAHBZF010000008.1 GCA_019635575.1 Pseudolabrys sp.
GGCGACCATGATGCAGACGATCAGTACGCCGAGCTCGCGCAGCACCAGCACGCCGACCATGTCGATCACGAAGACCGCGGCACCAAATTTGCGGAACTGGAAGATGCCCTGCTGCGCAACTATGCAGCCGACCAGGAACGTGATCAGCAGCACGATCGGCACCGCACGCCAGCCGACATTTTCCAGATGATGGACCATCGAGGTCAGGCGGAACGTCTGCGGGCGAACGATCACACGACCCATCGCGACCAGCACCGCACCGAGCATCTGCAGGAAGCCGGTCGCATAATGGCTGATCTCGTAGACCGCGCGGCCGATGGCGGCGAAGGCATCGCGCAGCGGTCGCGGTCGTCCGACATCGTCGTCGGTTTCGAGCTTCACCTGATTCATCTCGGCGACAAGGCCGCGGTAGTTCTCAGGCAGACCGGTCACCTCGACGGTGGCGCCTCGCGCTTGCCAGGTCCGCATCAGCCGCTCGATCAGCCACGCACCGAAGGTATCGAGCTGGCCGATGCGGCTGGTCTCGATTTCGACCCGCGTGACGGTCTTCCGGCGCGGCGGCTGCGACTGCGCGTCGATCTGCGGCTCGAGCGCGCGCGCGTGATCGGCAATCCAGGCGCCGGCCGCGGTCAGCCGCAGCCGGTCGCCATCCATGGCGCCCTGCAGCGTGGCCTGCGCGCTTGCCGAGCCCGTCACCGCGCCCATTCTTCCACCGTCGTTTCCGGACCAAAAATCATCGCTGCAACAATAGCATAGCCGCCATCAGCCCGGCTTATCCGCGATTCTCCCGCAGCGGCGCCATACTTGACCATCGGCAGCGAACCTGTCGAGGGTTGCGGCCGATGAATCAGGTTCCCGCCCTCTCCCTCACCGCCGAGATCGAGCACTGGCCGATCGCCGGAACTTTCACCATCAGCCGTGGCGCCAAGACCGAAGCAGCGGTGGTTGTCGCCACCGTCAGCGACGGCAGCGTCACCGGGCACGGCGAATGCGTGCCCTATGCGCGCTATGGCGAAAGCGTCGACAGCGTGGCCGGCGCGCTCCGGAACCTCACGCCGCACTTCGCCGCCGGTCTGACCCGCGACGGTTTACAGCAGGTGCTGCCGCCGGGCGCCGCGCGCAACGCGCTCGACTGTGCACTGTGGGATATCGAAGCCAAACGCCGCGGCCAGCCGGCGCATATTCTTGCCGGCCTGCCGGCACCCACCGAACGTATCACCTGCTACACGATCTCGCTCGACACGCCGGCGGCGATGCAGGCGGCGGCGGAACGCGTCGCCGCGCGCAAGCTGCTCAAGGTGAAACTCGGCCGCGACGGCGATCCGGCGCGCATCGCCGCCGTGCGCCGCGGCGCGCCGCATGCGGAGTTGGTGGTCGACGCCAATGAAGGCTGGGACGCCGAGACGCTCGCCGCCAACATCGCCGCCTGCGCGGACGCCGGCGTGACGCTGATCGAGCAACCACTACCGGCCGATCGCGACGATGCACTGATCGGCTTTCGCAGCCCGGTGCTGATCTGTGCCGACGAAAGCGCCCATGCCCGCCCCTCGCTCGCGGCACTCAACGGCAAATACGGCGCGGTGAACATCAAGCTCGACAAAACCGGCGGCCTCACCGAAGCGCTGGCGATGGCTGCCGATGCGCGGCACGCGGGCCTGCGCATCATGGCGGGCTGCATGGTCGGTACGTCGCTGGCGATGGCGCCGGCAATGCTGATCGCACAGCAAGCCGATGTGGTCGATCTCGACGGGCCGCTGCTGCTGGCGCGCGACCGCGCGCACGGCCTGACTTATCGCGACAGCACCGTCGGCGTACCCACGCCCGCGCTCTGGGGTTGAGCGGAAACAGAAAGGATGCCGGACATCGTCCGGCATCCTTTATTTCGCAGTTATCGGCTCTGGACCGTTATTTCTGCGCGACCACCGGCATGATGTGGTTACCCTCGAACCGGGTCCAGATGTAATCGTCTCCCGCCAGGGCGTCTGGGCGGTCCTTGGCGAACGGCTTGTTGTAGGTCTTGATCAGCCCCTCGACCTTGTCGATGCCGAACATACCGTCACGCACCGCCGGTCCGTCCGTCTTGCCGGCCTTGGCGATCGCGGCGGCGACAAGCCGCACGCTGTCATAGGCATTGGCGACACCGACCGCCGGAGTGATGTCTTCCGGCCCCTTGATATCCGAATATTTCGCCTTGAGCGCGGCCAGGACCTTCTGACCAACCGGCGAGAGATTGCCGAAGAAGCTGTAGGTCTGCACGAAGATCACGTTCTTGGCGCTCGGGCCGGCGAGCTCGGTGAAGCGGCCACCGGCCGGTCCCCAATGCGACACGATCGGGGGCATCCAGCCCATGCGGTCGAGCGACTTCACGACCTGCGAGGACGGTCCGACGTTGCCGACCAGGAACAATACATCGGCGCCGGCCGACTTCAGACGAGTGAGCTGCGGCACCACGTCGACATCGTTGTCCTGGAATTTCTCGACCCCGGCAGGCGTGATGTTCGCGGCCTTGAGCGCATCGCGCAGGCCGTGCTCGTTGGATTCACCCCAGGGATTGTTGACGAGGATCAGGCCGGGCTTCTTCGCGCCGTGGTGCTTGATCGCGTATTGCACGATCGCTTTGTCCACCTCGGAATCCATCGCCGAGACGCGGAAAATGTAATTGTCGGCTGCGCCATTGTGGGTGATCGCGGTACCCGCGGCCCACGGATCGACGAACGGCACTTTCGCGCTATTCATGAACGGCACGATCGCGAGCGCCACCGGCGTGTCGAGCCCGCCGAGCACGGCCGCCACCTTCTCGCGCTGGACGAGTTCGCGCGCGGCGATCAGGCCCTTGGCCGGGTTGCTTTCATCGTCGCGGCGCACGAGTTCGAGCGGACGGCCGAGCACGCCACCCTGCTTGTTGATCTCCTCGATCGCGATGGTCGCGCCGCGCGTGAGCGCTTCGCCCGCGCGAGCGGATTGTCCCGACAGAGCTGTAACCAGACCGATCTTGATTGGATCGGCAGCGTAAGCGGCAGTGGACACCAGCAGCAGCGCCGCGCCTGCGGCAAGTCCATGAAAGAATCTGCGACGGTGCGGATGGCAGATCGATGGCATTTCCATATTGCTCATCATGTCGCTCATTGTCCTGTCCTCGTTCCCCAATCTGCCGCTGCGCATCAATCGACAGTGTTGCGCCCGACCGACGCGGCCTGCTGAACCCACGGCAATCCCGCGAGCTTGACCGAGGTAAGAATCTTCTTCAAGATTTGCCGAAGGTCAAGTGAATGTCGACGGAGCGCTCAACTGTCTGGGATCGATAGCCTATTCCGGAATGCACGGCTCGCTGACGGGCGAACGGTCGATATCGGCGTAAAAGATGGGCGAATTGCCTCTTTGAAAGGCGCTCCCGCGGCCGCGCAAACCATCGATCTCGGCCGGCGCATGGTTCTTCCGGGACTGGTCGAAGGCCATATCCATCTCGACAAGGGCTTCATCGGCGACACCTGGAAGCCGCATCGTCCGTGTACCGCCGGTTTTAGTGTTCGCGAACGCGTCGCGTTCGAGAAGGAAGCACTCGCGAAGGCGAAGCCGGTCCCGGTGCGTGCTGCGGCGATGATCGATTTGTGCGTAGCACACGGCACGTCGCATATGCGCAGCCACGTCGATATCGATCCGGACTTCGGTCTCAGCAATCTCGAACATATCGTCGCCATACGCGATGCGCATAAGCACAAGGTTTCGATTCAGATCGTTGCGTTCCCGCAAAGCGGCATCGTCACCGCGCCCGGTACGCGCGACCTGCTTGACGCAGCCGTGCGTAACGGCGCCGATCTCATCGGCGGTCTCGATCCGGCCGGGTTCGATGGCGACATCACCGGGCATCTCGATGCGGTGTTCGATATCGCCGCGCGCCATGGCGTCGGCATCGACATTCATCTGCACGACGGCGGTTTGCTGGGCGTATTCGAGATCGAGGAGATCGCGAGGCGCACCAAGGCGCTCGGTCTCGGCGGCAAGGTGACGATCAGCCATGCTTACGCGCTCGGCGAGGTGCCGCGCGATGTGGTGTTGCGCGTCGCCGGCCATCTTGCCGAGGCCGGCGTCGCGATCCTGACCAACGCGCCCGGTCACCACGCCTTCCCGCCGGTGCTGACCCTGCATGACGCCGGCGTCACTGTGTTCGGAGGCAACGACAATATCCGCGATTCCTGGTGGCCCTACGGCGATGGCGACCTGATCGAACGCGCGATGATCATCGGCAACCGCTCCGGCTTCTTCACCGATGCCGAACTCGCTCTCGCCTTCAATATGGTGACGTCGCACGGCGCCAAGGCACTTCGCCTCGACAATTATGGGCTGGTCGAGGGCGGCGCGGCCGACTTCGTGGTGCTGGATGCGGAGCATATCCAGGAACTTGTGGTGACGCGGCCAAAGGCGCGTGACGTCTACAAGGCCGGCCGTCTGGTGGCTCGCAACGGGCAGATCGTTGCCGCGTAAGGTTCCGTTGCGGGAACCCGCGTCGACCATCAATCCCGACTGACGACCTCTCACCCCTGCGAATAACTGTGTGTCCGCCCAAACACCGCCGGCACGCAAAAAGCTCAATAACCATCGGCATTTTAGGTAAAACTTCGCGTTAAGCTTTCGTTAATTACGACTTTTAACCAAACCCGCTTTGCTCCAGAGTGTCCCCACCGAAACGCCGCGGGGGCGGCGAACGGTACGTCGAGGGGACGGGGATGAAGTGGCTCTATCCGATTGGATTGGCGTTTGCGGCACTTGCCGCATCAGCATCCGCCGCGTCGGCCACCATGCGCATCGCGGAAGATCGTGGCGGGCAGATTGGCCACTACATGCGAACCTTCGCGCAGGTGCGCTCCACCGGTGAACGCGTCGTCGTCGATGGCAATTGTCTCTCCGCCTGTACGCTGGTCCTCGGGCTGGTACCGCGCGACAAGATTTGCGCGACGTCGCGCGCGCGGTTCGGCTTCCACGCGGCATGGATGCCGGACGCTTACGGCCGGCCGATCACCAGCGAGGTCGGCACGCAAGCGCTGTGGGACATGTATCCGCCGCGCGTGCGCTCGTGGATCTCGCGCAACGGCGGCCTGTCACGGCAGATGATCTTCCTACAGGGCCGCGCGCTGACCGCAATCATTCCGAATTGCGATGCGCCCTCGCGCAAGGTCGCACACCGCGAGTCATTTCGTGACGCCGCCATCAAGACGCTGGGCGACGAACGCGCCAGCGCCGCCCGCCGCCGCCATTAACGCCATCGCCGCATAAGCGCCGGCACCGAACGCGCCATAGAGCGCACCTGCCAGACTCATGGCGACGGCGCTGCCGAGACCGAGCGCCATCGACAGATAGCCCTGCGCGCGCGCCGAATAACCCGGCGGCGCAAGCCGCGCGAGATAGGTCACAGCGCCAAGATGCGTTGCGCCGAACGACAGCGCGTGCAGCAGTTGCAACGCCGGCAGCAGTAGCGCCGGAGGCTCGAGCGCCATCAGGCTCCAGCGCAGGACGCCGCCAGCCGCGCCGATCATCATCAGTCGCGGCGCCGTCAGCCAGTCCGGAAACCGGCCCTGCAATGCGAACAGCAGGATTTCCGCAATGACGCCGAGCGCCCATAGCGCCGCAACGGTGCTGCCCTCGAACCCCGCGTTGCGCCAGGCCACCGCGGAGAAGCCATAGTAAAGCGAATGGCTGCCCTGGATCAGCGCCGCCGTGACAAGCACCGCGATGAACAGCGGCTGCCGCCAGAACCGCGTCGGCCGCAGCGCCCCGGGATCGACACCGCCCGCGCCCGGCACCGGCCGCAACAGCGCCGCCGTGAGCGCGCCGAGCCCCATGCCGGCGACGATCAGCCAGATCAGCCCGTCCGCAGGCATGATGTCGATGGCGACGCCGGCCGCAAACATCCCGGCGAGAAAAGCAAGCGACCCCCATAACCGCACCGGCCCATAGGGTCGGCCATACGCCGCGAGCCCCTTGAGCGCATAGGCGTCGGTGAGCGACATCACCGGGGCATAGGCGGCGGCCGCCACCGCGCAGGCAAGGATCAGCAGCGTCGCCTTATCCACGAGACCGGCGCAGGCATAGCCGATCGCGGCCAGCCCAAGGGACACGGCGAGCGTGCGGCGCGCGGCATCGCGGCGGTCGACATAGCGCGAGGCCAGTGGAATGGCGACGATGCGCACCACCATCGGGATCGACAAAACCAGGCCGATCACCGCCGCATCGAGGCCGCGACCGTTCAGCCAGAGCGGAAAGAACGGAAGCTGGACCCCGAAGGCGAGAAACAGCGCCGTATAGAACGCCGCCAGCCGGACCGCGAAAGCCTGCCCAGACCCCATCCCCAAGCTCGTCCTCAAGGCTCTGCCGCCGTCTTTCCGAATCAGCCGGCGTGATTCATAAGCGGTTCCGGGGTTTATCGCACATGGCGCATCCAGCGCACGCCGCGCAAAACGGGTCCACCGCGGACAGACGAGACATGTCCGCCGTGCGCTCCCTTTCCGCGCCGCAGGCGGATGTACCTACCGCGGATGCGGACTACGACGCGATCCTGGCGACGCTGACGGCCACCGCGCGCGGCCGCGCCTTCCTCGCCGAACACGGCCGACGCACGCGCGGCGCCGACACCGCAACGGTGCTTGCCGCGATCGACCACATCGGCGCAGCTCTGCGCGGCGAAGCCGTGCCGGCTGACGCGCCGGAATATCTGCAGCTCGGCCTGATGGCGATGGCAGGACTGATCGCGGCGGTCGAGAATGACATCTCGGCGCTCGCCACAGGGCATGAGACACCGGACAGCGCGCGGCCGCGCGTGCAGCGGCTGGTCGGCACGCTGCGCGATCTCGGTGACTGCATCCAGGTGATGCTGGATAGCTGGCAGACGAAATCCGAACCGCAAACCCCGGCACCCGCACCTGCTGCTCCGCCGGCGCTGGCGCTCGTTGAAAGCCCGCCTCCGCCCGAGGCTGCGCTCACCACATCGCCCGCCGACGAATTCGCCGCCGACATGGCGGTCATGACGGCGCTGGCGACAGCGGCATTCGACACCGACGCCACGCCGGTGGAACTGGCCGATACCGGCGCGGATACAACGACCGACACGCCGAACGCGACGGAGACCGCTCCGCGACCAGCGCAAACAATATCGCGGGAAGAGGCGTTCACCGCGCTGCGCTCGCTCAGCGACGCGGAATTGATCGCACTGTTTACGTGAAACAATCGCGCCGGGCGGCTTTCACGCCGCGATCAGGCGGTTGAACAGGTCCGCGTCGACATTGCCGCCCGAGAGCACGACCACCACCGTCTTGCCGCGCACGTCGAGTTTGCCACCGAGCAGCGCCGCGAGGCCGATGGCCCCGCCCGGCTCGACCACCAGTTTCAACTCCCGAAACGCGAACGCCACCGCCCGCCCCGCTTCCGCGTCGCTGGCGGCAACGCCCTCGCCGATCAGCGTGCGGTTGA
This sequence comes from Pseudolabrys sp., assembly GCA_019635575.1. Taxonomy (GTDB): domain Bacteria; phylum Pseudomonadota; class Alphaproteobacteria; order Rhizobiales; family Xanthobacteraceae; genus Pseudolabrys. Next base: position 7,462 of record JAHBZF010000008.1, read on the forward strand.
TCTCGAACGTCAGTTCGCCCGGCGTGTTGGACATCAGCGCGTCGCAGATCGAGCCGGACAGACGCTCGTTGTGCTCGCGCCGTCCGCTGCGGAACGAGCGCGCGGTATCGTCGAAGCCTTCCGGCTCGGCGGTATAGACCTTCGCGGTCGGAATGCGCGCCTTGAGCGCCAACGTCGTGCCGGCGGCGAGCCCGCCGCCCGACGCTCCGATAATGACCACATCGGGCACGATACCCATGCGGCCGAGATCCTCGGCGATCTCGCGACCGATAGTGCCCTGCCCGGCGATGATCAGCGGATCGTCGTAAGGCGGCACCAGGGTCGCGCCGCGCTCGCCGGCGATGCGGCGCGCGATCGCGGCGCGGTCCTCGCGCTCGCGGTCGTACAGCACGACTTCCGCGCCGAGCGCGGCGGTGCGCTCGCGCTTCGCCTTCGGCGCGTCAGCCGGCATCACGATCACCGCCGGCATGCCGCGCAACTGCGCCGCCGCGGCGACGCCCTGCGCGTGATTGCCGGACGAAAACGCAACCACGCCGCCGGCGGTCCGATCGGCCGGGATCGAGGAAATCTTGTTATAGGCGCCGCGGAACTTGAACGAGCCGGTGCGCTGCAACGTCTCGGCCTTGAGAAAGACCCGCGCGCCGGTCAGCGCATCGAGCACCGGCGACGAAACGAGCGGCGTGCGCAACGCGACACCGGCGAGCCGCTCGGCCGCCGCATCGACATCGGCGGCAGTCGGCAGCACTGTGGAATCGCCAAGTCTGGATGATCCGGTCATGGCGCGACGGTAGCGCCGGCAAGAGAGCCAAGGCAAGTAGAGCCAAGGCGAATCCATGCGAGACTGGATGGCAGCGTTACGCTGCCTGGACCGCCCGCACCGGAACCGGCACCTCGCGGTGCGGTTCCCGTTCCGCCGTCCAGGTGATCAGTTCGAACCGGCCGTCGTGATGCTCGGCGATGGCGGTGCAACTCTCGACCCAGTCGCCGCAATTGAGATAGCCGATGCCGTTCATGTCGCGGATCACCGGGCTGTGGATATGACCGCAGATCACGCCATCGACATGGAAGCGAGCCGCTTCGCCGGCCAGCGTGCGCTCATAGTCGCCGATGAAGTTGACCGCATTCTTCACCTTGCTCTTGGCCCACTGCGACAATGACCAGTACGGGAAGCCGAGCCGGCGGCGCACCGCGTTGAACATGCGATTGACGACGATGGCGATGTCATAGGCCTTGTCGCCCAGCAGTGCGAGCCAGCGCGCCTGCGTCACCACGAAATCGAAGAAGTCGCCGTGCAGGACGAGATAGCGCCGACCGTCCGGTCCCTCATGAATTGCCTGCTCGCGCACATCGATGCCGCCGAAATGCGTGCCGTAATAGTCGCGCAGAAATTCGTCGTGATTGCCCGGCAGATAGACGATCGTGGCGCCGGCGCGCGCCTTGCGCAGCAGCTTCTGCACCACGTCGTTGTGCGCCTGCGGCCAGTACCAGGACGAGCGCAGCGCCCAGCCGTCGACGATGTCGCCGACCAGATAGATCGTCTGCGCCTCGTGATGCTTGAGGAAATCGAGCAGCCGGTCGGCCTGGCAGCCGCGCATACCCAGATGGACATCGGAGATGAAGAGGCTGCGGAAACGTCTTGTTTCTGCCGTCACGTTTCGTCCGCCGCGTGGTCCGTCCTCATGACAGGAACATCGCATAACCAGATTGCAGTTTGATGACAGGCTGAGTCACATCGGCGTCACGCGACGCAACGACAACCGCGGGCAGATCATCATCGCCGGACTTCCCATGGACCTGCCGACCCGCATCGCTCTTGTCATCGTCGTGCTCCTCACCGCCCTCCATGTCGTCAGCCTCGCGCTGGTGATGCTGCGCGGCCGGCGCAACGCGGCCCCCGCGCCCGCCGGTACGCCGCCGGTGAGCATCATCCGGCCCGTCTGCGGCATCGACAACTATGCGCGCGAGACGCTGGCCTCGACCTTCACGCTCGCCTATCCGCGCTACGAGGTGATCATCTGCGCCGCGCGTGGCGACGACGCCGCCGTGCCGCTGGTGGAACGACTGATCGAGCGCCATCCGCGCATTCCGGCGCGGCTCCTGATCGGCGAGCAACGGCTCAACGACAATCCGAAGCTCAACAATGTCGCCAAGGGCTGGCACGCCGCCGCGCACGACTGGATCGTGATCGCCGACAGCAATGTGCAGATGCCGCCCGACTATCTGCAACGACTGTTGTCGCGCGTGACGCACGACACCGGCCTCGTCTGCTCGCCGCCGCTCGGCATCGCGCCGGACGGCTTTGCCGCCGATCTCGAATGCGCGTTCCTCAATGGCTTTCAGGCGCGCTGGCAACTCAATGCCGACGCGCTCGGCTTCGGCTTCGCCCAGGGCAAGACCATGCTGATGCGGCGCGCCGATCTCGAGGCCGCCGGCGGCATCGCCGCGCTCGCCCGCGAGCTGGCGGAAGACGCCGCCGCCACCAAGGCGTTCCGCGGTCTCGGCCTGCGGGTGCGGCTGACGCGGATGCCGTTCGGCCAGCCGCTCGGCCGGCGCAGCCTCCGCGATCTGTGGAGCCGGCAGGTGCGCTGGGCGCGGCTGCGGCGCGCGAGCTTCCCGATCTGCTATGCCGCGGAAATCCTCACCGGACCGCTGCTGCCATTGTTGGGGCTCGCGGTGCTGGCGGACAGCGTCGCGCTGCCGCTTCTGCCCGTCCTGACGCTGTTCGCCGCGCTCTGGTACGGCGGCGAGGCGCTGATGACATGGTTCGCCGGATGGCCGCTGTCATGGCGGTTCCTGCCGGCGGCGATCCTGCGCGACCTGATGTTGCCGGCGGTGTGGGCTGCGGGCTGGTGGCGCGGCCGGTTCGTCTGGCGCGGCACCACCATGTCGGTCGCGCCGGCAGCGTCCCGCTCATAAATTCCGCCGATTGACCTTCGCGCCCGGACCGCCTTACCTCCCGCATCGACACGACAGCGAGCGAGGAGTGGCTCTCATGGATCTCGGAATTACCGGCCGCAAGGCGATCGTCTGCGCCTCGAGCAAGGGCCTCGGCCGCGCCTGCGCGCAGGCGCTCGCCGCCGCCGGCTGCGAGGTGGTGATCAACGGCCGCGACGCCGCGACACTGGAGCAGACCGCCGAGGCGCTCCGTAAAGCGACCGGCGCGACCATTCACGCGGTCGCCGGCGATGTCGGCACCGCCAAGGGTCAGGCTGCCCTGCTCGCCGCCTGCCCGCAGCCGGACATCCTGATCAACAACAACGGCGGGCCGCCGCTGAAGGATTTCCGCCAGCTCTCGCGCGAGCAGATGCTCGACGGCGTCGTCGCCAACATGGTCGGTGCGATCGAACTCATACAGAAAGTCATCGATCCGATGCTGGAGCGGCGGTTCGGCCGCATCATCAACATCACCTCCGGCTCGGTGAAGATGCCGCTCGCCGGGCTCGATCTCTCGTCGGGCGCGCGCGCCGGCCTCACCGCCTTCGTCGCCGGGGTCGCGCGCAGCGTCGCCGACAAGAATGTCACCATCAACAATCTGCTGCCGGGCGCGTTCGAGACCGACCGGCAGAAATCCGGCCTCAAGAAAAACGCCGAGATGAAAGGTACCACCGTCGAGCAGGCCGCCGCGGCGCGGCTGGCGACGATCCCGGCGCGGCGGTTCGGCGATCCGGGCGAATTCGGCGCCGCCTGCGCGTTCCTGTGCTCGGCGCAGGCCGGCTATATCACCGGGCAGAGCCTGCTGATCGACGGCGGCGCGTTCCCCGGCGTGATGTAGAGACCAGCGTCATCGACGCAAAGAAAAAGGCCGGCATCGCTGCCGGCCTTTGTTTTGCCGACGCCGTGACGCCGGTTATTTCGTGACCAGATGCGTGCGCCGGGGCGCCGGATCGGCGTCCCACTGATAGCGCATCGCCACCGACAAGATGTGGATGTTGGACGACACCGAACCGATATAGGTGCCGAGCGCCGGGCTGAACCAAGGATTGCCCGAGGCGGCGCTGATGTTGATCGGCGTGTTCTTCACGTCGATGAAGGAATAGCCGAGGTCGAAGGTCAGCCCCTGGAACGCGGCCGGCTTGTAGCTGGCGCCGACCGAGTACCACATGCGGTCATTGTCCGGCAGGCGCGGCGTGCGCACAGCGTCGGTGATCGGGCTTTTCTCGAAAGCGATGCCGGCGCGCAGCGTGAGCTGCGGGTCGACCTTGTATTCGCCGCCGAGCGAATAGAAGAAGCCGTCGCTGTAATTGAACGGGAAGCGCACCGCGCCTGCGCCGATCAATGCCGGAGCGCCATTCGGCTGCAGCAGGTTGGCAGTGCCGATGCGGCTCCAGCCGCTCCATTCGAAGCCTGCGAGCAACGTGAAGCGGTCGCCGATACCCTGGCGCAAACCGACCGTGATCATGTCCGGCAGGTTCAGCGTGGTGTTGACCGAGCCGGGTGTGCCTGGCACGGCACCCGGCAGCGTCATGTTGCCGTTGATTTTCTGATTGATCGCGGAGCGATAGCCGATACCGATCTGCGTGGTCGGCGTCGGCGTGATGGTCGCGCCGAGGGTGAAGCCGTAGCCGAAGCCGGCGCCGCCGATCTGCGCGGTGGTCGCCGGAAACGCGCCGACGAGCTGGCCGTACTGCACCTGCATGTACTGCACCTGCACACCCGCGGCGACGCTCAGCCAGTCGTTGAACTTGTAGGCGATGGTCGGCGAGGTGTTGTAGGTGCGGATGCTCGACTGCTGGGCATAGGCCGCGCCCGCCCAGGTGGTCGGGAAACTGACGCCGAGGCCGAACGGCGCATTGACCGAGAGGCCGAGCCAGAGGTCCGGCGACAACTGCCAGCTTCCGTAGACATTCGGAACGATCGCCTGATCGCCGGAATTGCCGAGGTCGCCGCGATAAAGCGCGCCAATCACCGGCGCGCCCGCCAGCGTGCTCGCCGAATAGGAATGCGCGGCGCTCGGGAAAATACCGGTGACGCCGGCCTCAAAGGTCTTGCCGCTGAACTGGGTAATCGTCGCCGGATTCCAGAACATCGACGACAGCGCGCCGCCCGCGGCGATGCCGGCAAATGACGCGCCCTGCCCCGCGGCGCTCTGCTCGCGCAGCGCGAAACCACCGGCCTGCGCCGTTGCGCTCGCAAGTGCCAAGGTCGCGATGGCACTGCTCGCAAGCAGAATCGTTCTGATGGATTGTTTCAAGATCGCCCCCCAATGCGGAATTGCATCCGCTTCATCACGATGGTGTGGAGGAATCTTTTGGCTGACAAGCAGAGCGCGGAGTGAATCGAACACACATCAGCGGTCTCGCGTCAGATTCAATGCGAGAGTCACTGTGGCGCTACACTCGAAATAAACAGAAGATAAAGTTCCTTTTTATTGTTATATTTTCTAGATAAACAATCGGCAGGCGATCGTGCCGATCCTCTTATCCATCATCCAGGCTTCCCGTTCAAAGAAAGGACAGCTTTCCTCACCCGTCCGTTGTCACGCGATCTTGCGGCGGCGCAATCGCAATCGCATGATCCGGCGCCTTCCAACCTCGCTGCACACCCAAAGGATTGAAGAATGAAGCTCGTGCGTTTCGGCGCGCCCGGCAAGGAAAAGCCCGGCGCCATCGGCCCCGACGGCAAGATCCGCGACCTGTCGCGTCTGGTGAAAGACATCGACGGCGACATGCTCAAGGACGGCGGACTGGCGAAGCTCAAGAAGGCCAATCTGGCACGGATGAAACCGGTCGCCGGCAAACCGCGGCTCGGCCCCTGCCTCGGCAACGTGCGCAACGTCGTCGCCATCGGGCTGAATTATTCGGACCATGCGGCCGAGGCCGGCATGCCGATCCCGAAGGAGCCGATCATCTTCTTCAAGCACACCGGCGCGATCTGCGGCCCGAACGACAACACCATGGTGCCGAAAGAGTCGGCCAAGCTCGACTACGAGGTCGAACTCGGCATCGTCATCGGCAAGCGCGCGCGCAACATCCCGTCGAAGGACAAGGCGCTCGATTTCGTCGCCGGCTATTTCCTGCACAACGATGTGTCGGAACGCTCGTTCCAGATCGACCGCTCCGGCGGCCAGTGGGGCAAAGGCAAGGGCTGCGAGACCTTCGCGCCGATCGGGCCGTGGTTCGTCACCAAGGACGAGATCAAGGATCCGCAGAACCTCGATATGTGGCTCGACGTCAACGGCGAGAAGCGCCAGCGCGGCAACACCAAGACGATGATCTTCGGCTGCGCGCATCTGGTCTGGTACTGCTCGCAGTTCATGATCCTGTCGCCCGGCGACATCATCGTCACCGGCACGCCGCCCGGCGTCGGCCTCGGGTTCAAGCCGGAGCCGAAATTCCTGAAAGCCGGCGATGTGGTCACGCTCGGCATCCAGGGCCTCGGCGAACAGCGCCAGACCATCGTGCCGTTCAAATAAGCGGCGCCAGATCGGCGAAAGAAAAAAGCCCCGGGTTTCCCCGGGGCTTTCGTTTTGCGGATCGCGTGAGCGATTAGAAGCGGTAGTTGATACCGGCGCGCACGACGTTCGCCTTGAAGCTCACATTGTTGGTGAGCGGCGCGACGGCGGCGTTGAAGCTGCCGAGATCGACATAGAGATATTCGGCGCGGACGCTCCAGGCGCCGAACATGGCATATTCCAGACCGCCGCCGAGCGCATAGCCGGTGCGGTTGCTGCTGGCGCCGGCGAGCGGGGTCTCCGCCTTGACGTTGCCGAACGCGACACCGCCGGTGAAGTACGGCAGGAACCGGTCGAAGGCGTAACCGATACGGCCGCGGCCGGTGGCGAGCCAGGTGTTCTTGGTGGTGCAGGTGGTGCCGCCGCAGGCGGTGTCGCCCTTCATCGCCGAATAGTCGTAGTCGCCTTCAAGACCGAAGACGAACGAGCCGATCTGGTAGTTGTAGCCGATCTGACCACCACCAACGAAGCCCTTCGGGCTCGTGCTGGTGCCGGCCGGGAAATCCCAGTCCGACTTGCCGAAGCCGTAGCCGGCATTGGCGCCGATGTAGAAGCCGGTCCACGAGAAGATCGGGTCGGCGACGTAAGCCGGGGCTTTGTAAACCGGGCGCGGAAGATCCGCCGCCAGGGCGTTGCTCACCACGAACGATGCCGCGGCGATCAGGGACAGTTTCAGCAGGTTTGCTTTCATGTTCTCGATCCGATGTTCCGTCTCGTTGTTGATGGCTCGATGTGCGAAAGACGGACGACCCCGCAGCATCTGAAAGTATGAACGCACGCAGTAGGCTTACTCAGACCCCCATGCGGCCGCCTCAGCGGGACCGCGCAGGGAATTGCAGATGGCTTCCGGGCGGAAGCGAAATTCGATGCGGATGCGAAGCCGCAAGGCAGGTGGGGCTGGGATGGCAGGAGCCCGCGCCAAATGCGCCGTCGCTCGTGACCACAATCATGATCGCAGTCTTGGCGACGCTCAGGCCCGCCCCGATCCGACGTGTCATGGTCAGCCCCCTAACCGAGCCACGACGGCAACCGGCCGGCGCGGCACACCTGCATCGCGGCGCAAAGCAACCGGGACGCGTGGAGGCTAATTCACGCGAGAACGCTTAAAGGGGGGTTAACCCTAACGGGGGGTGAAGACCGATCACCGCAATTGATGGCCGGTGTGGCTTTCAGGTCACGGAGGCTGGCGGTGGAACCGATCCATCCGGAAAACCGGCCGCTCCGGAGGGCCGGAGCCCGGATAAACCCGTCCGGAACGCGGCCCGCCGCCGGCGGCGCGCCTTAAAGGAAAACCCGAGGGGAGCCCCGCGCCGGTAGCCTACGGGCGGTTAGGCGGCCCCCGGAGGCCACCAACGATGAAAGTGGTGCACCGGGCCAAGCCCGTGGCCGATTTTCAAGTCTTCGGCCGCGGCAATGGCGGCGGTGATGTAAGCCTTCGCGTTCTCGACAGCCGTTTGCAGCGGCTCGCCCTTGGCGAGACCGGCAGCGATGGCCGACGACAGCGTGCAGCCGGTGCCGTGGGTATGGCGCGTGGCGATGCGTTCTGCGACCAGCCGCGTCACGCCGGATGGCGTGACCAGCAGATCGGTGCTCTGGGGCCCCTCGCCGTGGCCGCCCTTGACCAGCACCGCCCCGGCGCCGAGCGCCAGCAGCGCATGGCCCTGCGCCTCCATCTCGCGCTCGTCGCGCGCGACGGGCGACGACAGCAGCGCCGCCGCTTCGGGCAGATTGGGCGTGACCAGGGCCGCACGCGGGAACAGGTCGTTGCGCAGGGTCTCGACCGCTTCGGCCGCGAGCAGGCGATCGCCGGAGCCGGCGATCATCACCGGGTCGAGCACAACGTTCGTCGCGTGATGCCGGTCGAGGCCCGCCGCCACCGCGCGGATCGTGCCGGGTTGCGACAGCATGCCGATCTTCACGGCGTTGACCGCGAGATCGGAGAACACCGCGTCGATCTGCGCGGCGATGAAATCCGGCGGCACGTCGTGGATCGCGGTGACGCCTTTGGTGTTCTGCGCGGTCAGCGCCGCCAGCACCGAGGCGCCATAGACGCCGAGCGCGGAAAAGGTTTTCAGGTCGGCCTGGATGCCGGCACCGCCGGACGAATCCGAGCCGGCGATGGTGACGGCAATCGCGGTCATGCGGCACCTCGCTTGGTCAGCGCCGCGTCGATGCGCTGGCGCATCTCCCGCGCGGCCGCGGCGGGATCGGGTCCACGCGACAGCGCGGAAATGACCGCGACGCCATCGGCCCCAGAGGCAATCACATCACCGGCATTGGAGGCGTCGATGCCGGCGATGGCGCAGATCGGATAGCCGGGCTTGCGCTGGCGGATCACCGCGGCGATGCGGCGGAAACCGTCGAGACCGACCGGCGGATCACGGTTGTCCTTCGACGTGGTGGTGAACACGCCACCGATCGCCACATACGTGAGCAACTCGAGCGGCGCGGCCTGCGCCTGTTCGATGGTCTTGATGCTCAAGCCGATGCAGGCATCCGCGCCGAGCAGCAGCCGCGCGTCCTCGACCGCCATATCGTCCTGGCCGACATGCACGCCGTCGGCGCCACTCGCGAGCGCGACATCGACGCGGTCGTTGATGAGGAGCGGCACGCCGGCGGGACGCAACGCCGCGATCAGCGCGCGAGCACGGGCCACCATCTCCCGCGTCGATCCCATCTTGTCGCGCAACTGCACCAGGGTCGCGCCGCCGCGCGCGACCGCCGCGCCGAGCGCGGCAAGATCGTGACCGCCGAGATGTTCGGGATCGATCAGGGCATAGAGACGCAGATCGGTTTTCATGCTGTGACCTTGGCGAAACGAAGAACGGTGTCGCGATCGAGCGCGGCGAGCGCGTCGATGATGGCGATGGCGAACGAACCGGGACCGCGTGCGTGTTGCGCGGCGACCTCGCCGGCGATACCGAACAGCAGCAGCGCGGATGCGGCGGCCTGAAAACGGTCCGGCTCGACCACGAGACAGGCGGCGAGCAGCGCCGAGCCGGAACAGCCCATCGCCGTCACCTTCGCCATCAACGGATGGCCGTTGGCGAGTGAGAGCGTGCGCGCGCCGTCGGTGACAGTATCGGTGGCGCCGGAGATGGCGATGATGCTCCGCGCTTGCGCGGCGAACCCAGCCTGATCCTGTCCGCGAGCGAGCGTCGCCAGTTCGGCGCGATTGAGCCGCACGGCCGTCGGCTGCCGCCCCAACAGCGATGCGGCGAACGCGGCGCGAGTCGCGGAACGATCGACGAATACCGGGTCGAGCACCCAGGGCTGGCCGGTGAGCGCCGATAGCGCACGATCGATGGCGACGCCGCGCTCCGGATCGAGCGTGCCGAGATTGACGAGCAGCGCGTCGGCGCCGGCCGCAAACGCGCCGACCTCCTCCGCCGCGGTCGTCATCGACGGCACCGCGCCCGCCGCCAGCAGCATGTTGGCGGTGTAAGCCTGCGCCACCGTATTGGTGATGCAGTGAACACGCGGCGCGCGCATACGCACGCGCTCCAGCACAGCAATGGCAATATCCGGCAAATCACCAGGACGCATCTGCATCTCTCCCTCCGCCGGCATGACCCGGATCAGGTTCGATGGGTTGGCTTGCGCCTCTCAGCCCCGGAGGGCACCCCATGAGATCGCTGACCTTCCCTAATCCCCTCGGCGCGGAAGCGCAAGCGAGCCGATGCTGCAGGGGATCGCATGCGTTTTGCTGCGCTCGCTCGCCTCATCGCAACCCCTTGCGTTCAGCAGATGTTTTTGCTGCATTGCCCGCAACGGCGTCCTGCGGACGCACCCGGAGGCGCGCATGATTCCTTTCTTCGTCCAGATCAAATGCCAGCTCGGCAAGTCGTACCAGGTGGCCAATGCGCTCGCCGAAGCCGAGATCGCCTCGGAAATCTATTCCACCGCAGGCGAGTTCGATCTGCTGGTGAAGTTCTATATCGAGCCGGGAATGGATATCGGCCACTTCGTCAACGAGAAGGTGCAGGTGGTTCCGGGCATCCAGGACACCCGCACGATCATCACCTTTAAAGCCTTCACCGGCTGACCGGAGCTTTAGTGCGGCGCGCCGGGCGGGTCCGCTTCGCGGGCACGCTTGAGGCCAAGCTGCCGCTCGCGCCAGATCACGAACAGGCCGGCGGCGGCGACGATCCCTGCGCCCACGAGCACGATCGCGGTCGGCACCTCGCCGAACACCCAGAAGCCGAACAGCAGCGCCCAGATCATCGACACATAGTCGAACGGCGCCACCACCGACGCCTGCGCGAAGCGGTAGCTCTCGGTGAGCACGATATGCGCGAGCCCGCCGAGCAGGCCGATCAGGATCAGCCCGGCGAATTCCAGCGGCGTCGCGTCGTACCAGGCGAACGGCAGCGTCACCGCGCCGGCGATGGCGCAGATCAGCGAGAAATAGAACACGATCGCCGGCGTCGTCTCGGTTTGCACCAACCGCCGGGTCTGGATCACGGTGCCGGCGGTACAGATCGCCGAGAGAGTCGCGAGCGCGGCGCCGAGCGCCACCGCCGGTCCGACATGGCTGACGTCGAGTTGCGGCAACAGCATGATCAGCACGCCGATGAAGCCGACGGCGACCGCCGACCAGCGGTAGATGCCAACGCGTTCCTTGAGGATGAGCGCCGCGAGCGCCACGGTCATCAGCGGCGAGGAGAACGAGATCGCGGTCGCGTCGGCGAGCGGCAGCCGCGCCAGCGCGCCAAAATTCGAGAACATGCCGCATACGCTGATCGAGCCGCGGCCGAGCTGGCCGAGCGGGCGACGGGTGTAGACCGCGGCGCGCAGCTCGTTGCGGATCGCGTAGATCACCAGCACCGGAACGATGGCGAACAGGCTGCGGAAGAACACGATCTGCCCGACCGGCATGTATTCGCCGTAATAGCGCACCAGCACCGACATCAGCGCGAACAGCAGCGTCGATATCAGCTTGAACGAGATGCCCTTGAGGAGATTCATTGCGGTTCGCCGTGACCGCAACCCTCATATCATCAAACGCCGCAAATCCAGCGGCCGTTTAGCCGCCCGCCGGCTTTTTCTGGCCGGGCCGCTCCACCGGCGGCAGCGATTTGAGATAATGCGCCATCGCCTCGCGGTCCGGCTTCGACAATTGCGCCGTGTTGCGGATCACGTCGGTCATCGAACCGCCGATGAAGTCGGCGTCCGGCGTCATACCCGACGCCAGGAACTCGACGAAATCGGCCTGGCTCCAGCCCTTGAGCTTGGCCTGGGTGATGTTGGGCACGCCGCCCTGCCCGTCCGGCGCGGGGCCGCCGGCGAAACGCTGCTCGGCGATGATCGCGCCGAATACATTGCGTGGCGAATGGCATTCGGCGCAATGCCCCGGCGCGTTGACCAGATAGGCGCCGCGATTCCACGCCTCCGACTGCGACGGGTCCGGCTTGAACGGCCGGCCGTCGAGATAGAGCAGCTTCCACAGGCCGAGTCCGCGACGAATGGTGAACGGGAACGGCAGTTCATGATCGCGCACGCGGCCCGCGACCGCCGGCAACGTCTTGAGAAACGCGAACAGATCGCGCACGTCGTCGAGCTTCATGCGCTGATAGGAGGTGTAAGGAAACGCCGGATAATAGTGCGAGCCATCCGGGGCCGTACCCTTCATCACCGCGGTGACGAAATCCGCCTCGCTCCAGGCACCGATACCGTCCTTGGCGTCGGACGAGATATTCGGCACATGGAAGATGCCGAACGGCGAGCGCAGCGCCAGCCCGCCGCCGAGTTTGGTGCGGTCCTCCTGGTTCGGCGTGGCATGGCATGATGCGCAGCCGCCGATCGCGAACATCACCTTGCCGTTGTCGAGATTGGCAGTGTGCGGCGGCAGTTCGCCGGCGGTGACGCGGGCGGGGATCGTCAGAACCCAGAACAGGCCGAGCCCCAAGACGGCAGCGGCAATGGCCGCCAGGACGATCTTCCGCAACATCTCAACGTCTCCGTGCGCCGGCGATCCTAAAATGCCCGAGCCGAATGGCCAAGACAAAGAGCAAACACAAAGGGCGGGGATGCCCCCGCCCTTTCACACCATGCCGCGTCGCGCGGTCAGCTCTTCTTGATGCGATAGGTCTCGTGGCAGCCGCCGCAATTCTTCGTCACATTGCCGAAGGCGGCCTTGAAGCTGTCGAGATCCTTCACCGATGCGGACGCCGCCTTGGCGTCCTCACTGAGCTTGGCGAAGCGCGCCTTGAAATCTGCATTGCTCTCCCAGATCTTCGGAGACGCCGTGCTCTCGCCGCCGCTCTTGGCGCTGTCGGGGAACAGGCCGGGCATCTTGGCCGCGGCATCCTGGTATTCGGCGAAAATGGCTTTGGCCTTGTTCAGATCGAACGGCTCCTCGCCCTTGATCATCTTGGCGCCGATCGCGGTCTGCTGCCCGGTGGTCTTCATGATCGCCTTGCGCGCGGCAATCGGATCGGACTGGGCAACGACGGTAGTGGCGGCTGCGGCGACAACCGCCGCGGCCAGAGCGAGACGAACAATCATGGAAACTCCCTTGTGCTTCTGCAGGCCCAAGCGAAAACACCGCCCGCCCAGCCTTATTCCCATTCTAAACTGGGTTATGGCCGGGATGGGGCATGGGAGCAAAGGGTCGCAGGGAAGCCGGCCGCCTCAGTGCGCGGCCGCCTCCCCGTCGCCCTGCTGGGGCTTCTTCCGGCGGGCACCCCAGCGGTGGCCGAGGTCGGCCAGCCACCGGGCGATGATGTAATAGGCCGGGGTGAAGATCAGGCCGAAGATCGTCACGCCGATCATGCCGGAAAACACCGCCGTGCCGAGCGCCTGCCGCAGTTCGGCACCCGCGCCGATCGCCCAGACCAGCGGCGCGACGCCGAGGATGAAGGCGAACGAGGTCATCAGGATCGGCCGCAGCCGCATCTGCGCGGCGTGCTGGGCGGCAAAATGTCGCTCCTCGCCCGCATCCTCGAGCTGCTTGGCGAACTCGATGATCAGGATCGCGTTCTTGGCGGCAAGACCGATCAGCACGATGAAGCCCACCTGGGTCAGGATGTTGTTGTCCGACCCCCGGATCAGCACGCCCAGGATCGCCGCGACGAGACACATCGGCACGATCATGATCACCGCGAGCGGCAGCGTCAGGCTCTCGTACTGCGCGGCCAGCACCAGGAACACGAACAGCACGCCAAGCGCGAAGGCGAAGATCGCCGTATTGCCGGCCTTGAGCTGCTGATAGGCGAGCGTCGTCCATTCATAGGCGAAGCCTTCCGGCAGCGTCTCCGCCGCCAGCTTCTCCATCAACTGGATCGCCTGCCCCTGCGAATAGCCGGGTGCCGGCGAGCCATCGAGTTCGGCCGCCGGATAGATGTTGTAGCGCGGCATGCGATACGGGCCGCTGATGTCGCGCACCGTCGTGAACGAGCCGAGCGGCACGGTTTCGCCCGAGGCGTTGCGAACGCGCAGGTTCAGCACATCCTTCGGCTCGAGGCGCGCGGTGTCCTGTGCCTGCGCCTGGACGCGGAAAGTACGGCCGAACAGGTTGAAGTCGTTCACATAGGCCGAACCGATATTCACCTGCAGCGCGTTGAACACGTCCGGCATGTTGATGCCGAGCAGTTGCGCCTTGTGCCGGTCGATGTCGAGGAAGAGCTGCGGCGTCTGCGTCTCGAACAGCGAGAACACCTGCATCAGCCCCGGCGTCTGCGCCGCGCGGCCCATCATCGCATAAACCGCGCCCTGCAGCGCCGCAGGTCCGCGACCGGCGCGGTCTTCCACCATCATGCGGAAGCCGCCGGCATTGCCGATGCCGTTCACCGGCGGCGGCTGCACCACGATCATGAAGGCTTCCTGAATCGCGCCGAGCTTGCCGAACAGCGCGCCCTGGATCGCCGCCGCCGACTGGCGCGGATCCTTGTGCCGCTCCTCGAACGGCGACAGCACCAGGAACATGGCGCCCGCGTTCGGTGCGTTGGTGAAGGTCGCGCCGGAGAAGCCGACAATATTGATGACGGCGCCGACGCCGGGCTGCTGCATGGCGATCTCGCCCGCGCGTTTCATCACCTCTTCGGTGCGCGCCAGCGAGGAGCCCGGCGGCAATTGCGCGGCGACGATCAGATAGCCGCGATCCTGCTGCGGGATGAAGCCCTGCGGCGTGCGAGAAAACTCGAACAGACCGAAGGCGAGAATGCCGACATAGATAACCAGCATGATGCCAGCGAAACGCACCGCCTTGCTGGCGAGCCAACCGTATTTGCGGCCGACCCAGTCGAACCCGGTGTTGAAACCACGGAAGAAACCGTGGATCGGCTTCTCCCACCAGGTGTCCTTGTGGCTCTTGTCGTGCGGCTTGAGCAGCAAGGCGCACATTGCCGGCGACAGGGTCAGCGACACGACCAGCGAGATCACCGTCGAACCGGCGATGGTCAGCGCGAACTGACGATAGAACTGACCGGAGATGCCGGGAATGAAGGCGGACGGGATGAACACCGCCGACAGCACCAGCGCGATGGCGATCAGCGCCGCGCCGACCTCGTCCATGCTCTTGCGCGCCGCATCACGCGGCGACAGGCCAGCCTGGATATTGCGCTCGACGTTCTCGACCACGACGATGGCATCGTCGACGACGATGCCGATGGCGAGCACGAGGCCGAACAGCGACAGGTTGTTCAGCGTGAAGCCGAACAGGCTCATCACGAAGAAGGTGCCGATCAGCGAGATCGGAATCGCCAGGATCGGAATGACCGCGGCGCGCCAGGTCTGCAGGAACAAGACGACCACGAGCACGACGAGGATCATCGCCTCGAAGATCGTGTCCATCACCGCGTTGACGGATTCCTGGATGAACTGGGTCGGATCGTAGATGATCGTGTATTTCAGGCCCTCCGGAAAATTCTTGGAGAGCTCGGCCATCGTCTTGCGGATGCCCTCGCCGGTGGTCAGCGCGTTCGATCCCGGCCGCTGGAATACGGCGATCGCCACCGACTGGTCGCGATTGAGGAACGAGATCGACGAATAGTCCTGGCCCGTCAACTCGACGCGCGCCACATCGCGGATTCGGACCACCGCGTCGGCAGTCTGCTTGACGACGATGTTGCCGAATTCCGCCGGATCGCTGAGACGGCCGAGCGTTCGCACCGCGACCTGGAACGGAAGCTGGTTTGCCACCGGCGGCTGGTTGAGCACGCCGGACGCCACCTGAATGTTCTGTCCCTGCAGCGCGGCGGTCACGTCCTGCGCCGTCAGGTTGAGCGACTGCAACCGGTCCGGATCGAGCCAGACCTGCATCGCATAATCGCGCGCGCCGAAGATCGTGATCGAGCCGACGCCGTCGGTGCGGGTCAGCACGTCCTTGATCTGCAGATTGGCGTAGTTGGTCATGAAGATCGCATCGCGAACCTGATCCGGCGAGAACAGGTTGACGACCATCAGGATGTCGGGCGAGCTTTTCGCCACCGTCACGCCGATCTGCTGCACCTGCTGCGGCAGGCGCGGGATCGCGATCGACACGCGGTTCTGCACCTGCACCTGCGCGATATCGAGATTGACGCCGATGTCGAACGTCACCGAAATCGAGAAACGGCCATCTGCGGTCGAGTTCGAGGACAGATAGATCATCCCCTCGACGCCGTTGACCTGCTGTTCGATCGGCGCGACCACCGTCTCCGCCACGGTCTCCGCGCTCGCACCCGGATACTGGCCGACGATGTTGATGATCGGCGGCGCGATCTCCGGATATTGCGCGACCGGCAGCCGCAGATAGGCGACACCGCCGAGCACGATGAAAACGATCGACACCACCGAAGCGAAGATCGGCCGGTCGATGAAGAAGTGCGAAATTTTCATGGTGCTGTTCTCACGGCGCTTTTTCTTTGGCGGGAGCGTTCCTGCCGACGCCTGGCTGTTCCCGGTGGAGCTTTACTTGCCGGCGGCCGGGGCAGCGCCCGGCGCACCCTGTTGCGGTTGCGCGCCCGCTTCCTGCGGCGTCACCTTGATGCCGTTGCGCGCACGCACCATGCCGTTGACAATGATACGGTCGTCCGGCCCGAGCCCATCCTTGATGACGCGCAGCTTGCCGTCGATCAACTGGCCGAGCGTGATGTATTTCTGCGCCACCGTGTTGTCGGCATTGACGGCAAACACGAATTTGCGCGCCTGGTCGGTGCCGATCGCGACCTCCGGCACCAGCAGCGCCTGATACGGCCGCGAGCCCGGCACCTGGATGCGTGCGAACATGCCCGGCGTGAACAGGCCGTTCGGGTTATCGACCAGCGCGCGGCCACGGATCGTGCCGCTCGAACGATCAATGACGTTATCGATGAAATCGATCTTGCCGTTATGATCAAACGCCTTTTCGTCGATCAGTTTCAGCTTGACCGAGATGCCCTTGCCCCGCGCGCTGGCATCGTTGCTGCTCCTGAGGATACGCTCGTAACGCAGATACGAGGCTTCATCGACCGTGAACTCGAAACGGATCGGGTCGATCGACACGATGGTCGCGAGCAGCGTCGTGCTGCCGGCAGTGCCACCGGTGACGAGGTTGCCCGGCGCCACGCGGCGATCGCCAATGCGGCCCGAGATCTGCGCCTTGAGTTCGGTGAAGCCGAGGTCGAGTTCGGCCTGCCGCACAGCGGCTTCATTGGCGGCAACCGACGCCTGCGCGCTACGGAACGACTGCGTGCGTTGGTCGAAGGTCTGCTCGGTGATGGTTTTGTCTCGCACGAGTTGCTGGCCGCGGCCGAGATCGGCTTCGGCGAAGGCGAGATTGGCCTTGGCTTGCGAGAGGTTTGCCTGCGCCTGGGCCAAGGTGTTCTGGAACGGACGGGGATCGACGCGGAACAGCGGATCGCCTTCCTTGACGATCTGGCCATCCTGGAACAGCACCTTGTCGAGATAGCCGGACACGCGCGCGCGCACCTCGACGTTGCTGACCGCAACGAAGCGGCCGACATATTCGTCGAAGTCGGTCACGGTCTGTTGCACCGGCTTCGCCACCGTGACGGCGGGCGGCGGCGGGGCGGCCTGTTGCTGCTGCTGTCCGCACGCGGCAAGCGTGAGTGCCGTGAAGGCGCAAAAAATCCGGGCGGGCCAAAGGCTCGACATGAAAAACCTGTCAGGAGGAATGTTGCGTTGCGGGAAGGTATACGCCGCTTCGCCCGATGAGGCAAAGCGGCCGAAAGTCCACGGCAGGCCTGTGTGGATTCTCATCGCCACGAAGCGGCGCCGCGCAAGATTGAATAAGAGTCATGAAAAACTTTGATGGAATGTTGCCAATGCCATAGCCGAACCAGCACCGTCACGCGGCGGGCGGATCAGGGGTCCGGCTTATGGTGCCTTTGCCCGCCCCAAACGCGCGCAACCAGGCGCGGCCGAACAGCAGGAGGATTGCCCCGCCATAAACCACTCCGCCGGCGACCGCGAGAATCGCGAGCGTCAGTTCGTCGTGGAACGGCCGGCCGGCCAACATCGTCGCAAGCGGTCGCGGCAACAACACCAGCAGCACCGCGAGTGCCGCGGCGGCGATCAGCAAGCGGACAAGCGAGCGTCGCAGCCGCGCATCGACCACCAGCAGGCCGCGCCGCGCGGCAAGCCACAACACCAGCAGCAGATTGGTCCACGCCCCGATCGCGGTGGCGAGCGCGAGGCCGACCTGCGCCAGCGACCCCATCAGCAGCACCTTGAACAGAATGTTGACGGCGGCGGCGCTGAGGGACGCCTTCACCGGCGTCGCGGTGTCGCCGCGCGCGAAGAAGGTCGCGACCGCGCTGCGAATCAGCACGAACGGAATGAGACCGAGCGCATAGGCCGCCAGCGTCTGCCCTGCGGCAACGGCGTCGGCACTGGTGAACGCCCCGCGCGCGAACAGCGCCCGCATGATCAGTTCCGGCACCAGCAGAAACGCGACGACGCACGGCAGCGCGAGCAGCAGGGCGAATTCGAGCGCGCGATTCTGCGCATGCGCCGCGCCGCTCTCGTCGCCGGCGGCGATGCGGCGCGCCATCTCCGGAAGGATGACCGTGCCGATGGCGATACCGATCACGCCGATCGGCAACTGGTTGATCCGGTCGGCATAATAGAGCGCCGACAGCGCGCCGGTGGCGAGGAAGCTGGCGATCACCGTGTCGGCAAACAGCGCGAGCTGCACACCGGCCGAGCCGATGGTCGCCGGGCCGAGCGCCTTGAAGAAGCGCCGCACGTCGGCGTCGAATTGCGGCCAGCGCAGCACCGGGAGCGCGCCCGCCCGCGTCACATCGGCGAGCAGCAGCAGTACTTCGAGGATACCGGCGGCGAACACGCCCCACGCCGCCGCGTGGCCGGCATCGGGAAAGAATGCCACCAGCATCAAGGCGACGATCATCGACAGGTTGAGCAGGATCGGTGCCGCCGCCGCCGCGGCGAACCGGTGCAGCGAATTGAGAATGCCGCCGTAGAGCGTCACCAGCGTGATCAGCAGCAGATAAGGAAAGGTGATCCGCGTCAGATCGACAGCGATGGCAAAACGGCCAGGGTCTTCATTGAAGCCCGGCGCCAGAAGCCCGACCACCTGCGGCATGAAGAGAAGCGCCACCGCGAGCAGGATCATCTGGCTCGCCAGCAATAGTGTGAACACCCGGTCGGCGAACAGGCCGGCGCGCGCCGCGCCCCCCTGCTCGCGGATCTGCGCATAGGCCGGGACGAAGGCTGCGTTGAACGCGCCCTCGGCGAAGATCGCGCGGAAATGGTTCGGCAGCCGCAGGGCGACGAAGAAGGCGTCCGCCACCGGCCCCGCGCCGAGCACAGCCGCGAGCAGGATGTCACGCGCGAAGCCGCTGATGCGCGACAGCAGCGTCAGCCCGCCGACGGTAAGGATCCGCTTGATCATCGATGGTCCCGGAGACCGCTCCGCGCACGGAACAAGGAACGGGAGCGACTCCTCCCGCGCGCCAAACTGGCGCAAATCGGCGGCCGCCGAAACCGCGCCGGGCCGCTGTGCACAACTGTCATCACGCCGCCTCCCCCGCGCGGCCGAATGCCCCGGCCGCCGCTATCGTTCGGGACGAATTGGCCTTTTTTCGCCGGATTTTTCGTGACTTGCCGCAGCCCTTCCGGCAATTTCCCGCCATCATGGCCTCACGCATTATTCCAGTCCTTCTGGCCGGCGGCGCGGGAACACGGCTCTGGCCGGTGTCGCGCGACGCGCTGCCCAAGCAGTTCCTGCCGCTGGTCGGCGACCGCTCCACCTACCAGCAGACGCTGGAACGGGTCGCGGACCAGACCCTGTTCGCGCCGCCGATCGTCATCACCGGGCCGGATTTCCATTTCTTCGCGCGCCGCCAGGCCGAGGAAATCGGCATCGACGTCACCGTGGTGGTCGAACCGCTGCGGCGCGATTCCGGCCCTGCCATTGCCGCCGCCACCGCCGTCGCGCGCCAGCGCGATCCCGATGCCGTGGTGCTGGCGCTCGCCGCCGACCATGTGGTCCTTGACGTGGAGGATTTCCATGCCGCCTGCCGCGCAGGGCGCGAGGCGGCCGAGGCCGGCCACATTGTCACCTTCGGTATCCGTCCGACCGAGCCGAAGACCAGCTACGGCTATATCCGCCGCGGCGAGGCGCTCGGCCCGCTAGGTGTCCATCGCGTCACCGCCTTCGTCGAGAAGCCCGACGCGGCCACCGCCGCGCGCTACGTGACCGAAGGCTATCTGTGGAATTCCGGCAATTTCCTGTTCCGCGCCGATGTCCTGCTCGGCGAGATCTCGCGCCATTCCGCAGAGATGTCGGTCGCGATCGAGGAAGCGGTTGCCGGCGCCACCGACGATCTCGGCTTCCTGCGCCTCGATCCGCAGGCGTTCGCGCGCGCGCCGCAGATTTCCATCGACTATGCGGTGATGGAAAAGACCGACCGCGCCGCCGTGGTGGAAGGCCGCTTCCGCTGGTCCGACATCGGCAGTTGGGATGCGATCCTCGACATCGCGCCGCGCGACGCCGCCGGCAACGCCACCTATGGCGAGACGGTGGCGATCGATGCCCACAACTGCGTGATCCACGCCGACGGGCGGCTCGCCGCCGTGGTCGGCATCGACGACATGGTGGTGGTGTCGACCGCCGACGCCGTGCTGGTGACGCCGCGCGCCCGCGCGCAGGACGTGAAAAATCTGGTGAGCACGTTGAAGGCGGCACACCGCCCCGAGGCGACCAAGCATCGCCGCGTGCACCGGCCGTGGGGTTATTACGAGTCGATCGACCTCGGCGAACGCTTCCAGGTGAAGCGCATCGTCGTCACGCCGGGCGGCCTCCTGTCGCTGCAGAAGCATCACCACCGCGCCGAGCACTGGGTGGTGGTGCGCGGCACCGCCGAGGTGACCATGGGCGCCGAGGTCACGTCCGTGCACGAGAACGAGTCGGTGTTCATTCCGATCGGCACGGTGCATCGCCTCGCCAACCGCGGCCGGATCCCGCTCGAGCTGATCGAGGTGCAGACCGGCAGCTATCTCGGCGAGGACGACATCGTCCGGTTGGATGACGTCTACAACCGGAACTGACGCTTAATTCTTCAGCGCGCGGCGCAGCGCATCGACGATCCGGTCCTGCGTCGCGTCATCGAGATAAGCGTGCATCGGCAGGCTGATCACCTCATCCGCGAGCTGCTCGCTGACCGGGCATCCGCCGGTCCCGACCGGATAATGCTTGTACGCCTGCTGCCGATGCAGCGGGATCGGATAATAGATCGCGGTCGGCACGCCATCGGCCTTGAGCGCGGCCGCGACGCCTTCGCGCCGGCCCTTCGGCAGCCGCACGGTGTATTGCGCCCACACCGAGGTGAGACCCGCCGGCACCTCCGGCACCGCCACGATATCGCGCAGCAGATCGTTGTAGCGCCTCGCGACGCGGTTGCGCGCGACGATCTCGTCCGGGAAAATCTTCAGCTTCTCGATCAGGATCGCCGCCTGGATTGTGTCGAGCCGCGCCGTAAGTCCGAGGCGGATGTTGTCGTATTTGTCGCTGCCGTGACCATGCACGCGCAGGCTGCGCAGCACGCCGATCATTTCGTCGTCATCGGTGCAGACCGCGCCGCCGTCGCCGAAGCAGCCGAGCGGCTTCGCCGGGAAGAAACTGGTCGCCGTCGCCTCGCCGAAGGTGCCGATCTTGCGTCCGTGATAGACGCCGCCGAAACCCTGCGCCGCGTCGTCGAGCACGAACAGACCTTCTGCCTTGGCGAGCGGCAACAGTGCGTCGAAATCGGCCGGCAGGCCGAACAGATCGACCGGGATGATCCCTTTCGGCCGCAGCCCGGCCTTCTTCGCGGTGGCGATCGCCGCCGGCAGCTTCGACACGTCGATGTTGAACGTCGCCGCATGCACATCGACGAACACCGGCGTCGCGCCGAGCAGCGCGACGACTTCCGCCGTCGCGCAGAAGGTGAAGGTCGGGCAGAACACGGCATCGCCGGGGCCGATCCCCTTCGCCATCAGCACCAGCATCAGCGCATCGGTGCCGCTGGCGCAGGAGAGGACATGCTTCGCGCCGCAGAACGCGGCGAGATCGGCCTCCAGCTTCTGCACCTCCGGCCCCATCACGTATTGGCCGTGATCGAGCACCTTCATCACCGCCGTATCGATCTCCGTCCGCAGGCGGCGGCGCTGTGAGGCGATATCGATGAACGGAATCGGCGCTGTCGGGGTCCGCAACGGCTGGTTCATGACCGGTTATCCTTCTGGCGGCGCTTCAGGCGCGGCTGTTCAAGCGCGGCTTTTGCCCGCGACGGGGGCACGATGGCTGTCGAGGCATTGAATGGCGATCGCGAGGCTGGCCACGCCTTCCTCGCCGGTGACCGCCGGCGGCTTGCCGGTGCGGATCGCCTCGGCGAACGCCAGCAGCTCCGAGCGCAGCGGCTCGTTGTGGCCGACCGACAGATGACGCATCGAATAGCTGCCGTCCGGCTGGAAGCCGAAGCATTCCGTCACCTGCCGCGTCAGCAGATCGCCGGTGACGTATTTGCCGCGCGTCGCGACGGTGACGCTGCGTGCCTTGAACGGCGTCAGCCAGTTGGTGTTGATGTGCGCCAGCACGCCCGACGCGGTGCGGAACTGCAGCAGCGCGATATCCTCGCGCTCGGCCACCGCGCTCGCAAGCTGCGGCTGCACCTCGGTGATGTCGGAATCGGTGAACCAGCGGATCAGATCGATGTCGTGCACGGCGAGATCGATCACCACGCCAACATTCGACATGCGCGGCGGGAACGGGCCGACGCGGGTGATGCCGATCGACAGGATCTGCTCGCCGCGGATCGCCTGCTTGATGGCATCCACCGCCGGATTGAAACGCTCGACATGCCCGACCATCAGCGTGACGCCGGCGCGGCGCGCCGCGTCGATGATCTCGCGCCCCTCCTCGACCGTCGAGGCGATCGGCTTCTCCACCAGCACATGGATGCCGCGGGATATGCACGCCATGGCGATGTCGCGATGCAGATGGGTCGGCGCGGCGACGGTGATGGCATCGACGCCCAGCGCGATCAGGCCGTCGAGATCGGGGACCGTCGGACAGCCGAGAATGCCGGCGACGAACTCCCGCTGCTTGGCGTCCGGATCGGCGACGCCGGCCAGCGTCACGCCCGGCAATCCGGACAGGACGCGGGCATGGTTGCTGCCCATCACGCCGATACCGACCACGCCGATGCGCAGCGGCCGATCCTCCGCCGCAGCCAAACCCCGCTCCGTCACGATTCGAGTTCCCCTCTGAAAAAGCGGGTTCGCCCTAGCATGCCGGGCCGGCGCTGGCGACGGCCGGGTCCGAAAGCGCGGACACGTTTTGATTCAAAGCGTTACAACGGATTTCGTTAACCGCATCGGCGACCACGGAGACTGCCCGCCCCCCTGACCGGCGATTGTCGGCAACGTCACGACGATGCTAAGGCACGGCGCCACGGGGCCGGACCATGTCCTCCGGACGGCCTCAGGCCCCGACAACCTGCCACGACAAGGCCCTCCGACCGATGACGTTGAAATCCGCCTTGTCCTTTGCCGCGAAGGCCGCGGTGTCGGTGGTGATCCTCTATCTCGCCCTGCGCAGCGTCGATTTCGCGACGCTGCAAGACCGGCTGCGCAATCTCCACATTGGCTGGTACGCGGTCGCGCTGGCGCTGATGACCGTGCAGATGTTCCTCACCGCGCTGCGCTGGCGCGCCATCGCGATCGCTTGCGGCGCGCCGCTCGGCGCCGGTCGCGCCTTCGTCTACAGCCTGATCGGCGCGTTCTTCAGCCAGACGCTGCCCTCGACCGTGGGCGGCGATGCGGCGCGGATCGTGCTGCTGTCGAAAGACACCGGCCGCTGGAAAGGCGCAACCTATTCGGTGCTGGTGGACCGGGGCGCGGGCCTGACCTGGTTGGCGCTGCTGGTGTTCGCCTGCCTGCCCTGGTCGCTCGCCGTCATCAGCAATCCGATCGGACGCTGGACACTGACGCTGGTCGGCCTCGCCGGGCTGGCGATCATTCCGGGGTTGATGCTGGCACGCCTCGTCGGCCGGCGCATCGCCTCGCGCTGGGCCGTCGTGCGGCATCTGCACGAAGCGGCCGACATTGCCTGTCGCTGCATCGTCTCGCGCGTGCCGGGGGTGACGGTGGCGACGTCCACGATCGCCGTCCATCTCATCACCGTGCTCGCGGTGTGGGCGATCGCACGCAGCGTCGATTCAAGTCTGCCGCTCGGAACGGCGCTGCTGCTGGTGCCGCCGGTGATCCTGATCGCGGCGGTGCCGGTATCGATCGCGGGATGGGGCGTGCGCGAAGGCGCGATGGTGACGGCGTTCACCTATGCCGGACTGCCGGCGAGCGACGGGTTGCTGGTGTCGCTGGCGTTCGGCGTCTGCGCGTTTCTGCTGGGCGCCGCCGGCGGCGTCCTGTGGCTCGCGCGCCGTCAGCAGACCAAACCGGCGCGGTCCGCGCCGGCGGTCACACCTGGTGATATTGCCGGTACCAGCCGATGAACTCGGAAATACCGCGCTCGATCGGCGTCGCGGGTTGGAAATCCACCGCTCGCATCAGATCGTCAACGTCCGCATAGGTCGCGGGAACGTCACCCGGCTGCATCGGCAGGAATTCCTTGATCGCCTCTCTGCCGAGCGCCTGCTCGATCAGTTCGATCACCCGCATCAGCTCGACCGGGTTGTTGTTGCCGATATTGTAGACGCGCCACGGCGCGTTGCTGGCGCCGGGATCGGGCGTCGCGCTCGACCAGTTCGGATCGCCAACCGGCGCGTGATCGACAAGCCGCACGATCGATTCGACGATGTCGTCGATATAGGTGAAGTCGCGGCGCATATTGCCGTTGTTGAACACCTTGATCGGCTCGCCGGCGAGGATCGCCTTGGCGAACAGCCACATCGCCATGTCCGGTCGCCCCCACGGGCCATAGACGGTGAAAAACCGAAGGCCCGTGGTCGGCAGACGGAACAGATGCGAATAGGCGTGCGCCATCAGTTCGTTCGCCTTCTTCGAGGCGCCGTAGAGGCTCAACGGATGATCGACGTTCTGATGCACCGAGAACGGCATCGTCGTGTTGCTGCCGTAAACCGACGACGACGACGCATAAACGAGATGCCGGCAGCCGTTATGGCGGCAGCCCTCGAGGATCGTCGTGAAGCCGACAAGGTTGGAATCGATATAGGCGAACGGATCGACCAGCGAATGCCGGACGCCCGCCTGCGCCGCCAGATGGATGACGGCGGGAAACCGGTGCTTCGCGAACAGCGCCGCGATGCCGTCGCGGTTCGACAGATCGAGCTGGACGAAATCGGACAGACCGGCCTTGCGCAATTCCGCCAGCCGCGCGTGTTTCAGCGACGGGTCGTAGTAGCTGTTCAGATTGTCGAGGCCGACAACGGCGCGCCCGGACGCCAGCAGCCGCCGCGCGACGTGAAAGCCGATGAAGCCGGCGGCGCCGGTGACGAGGATCGGTCCGTCCATCATGGCCGCCACAGGTCAACCCCTTCCGGTTTCGTCGCGCGGTCGAGCTTCGATTTGACGTCGATGACGATGCCGCCATCCGCCTTCAGCAGTCGCCGCACCAGCGCCCAGCCCTGCGCGAGATAGTCCTGATGCGACACGGCAAGAATAACAGCATCGGCCGGCCGCAGGTCGTCGAGACCGGTCAGTGCGAGATCATATTCATGCCGCGTCTCGTCCGCCGACGCGAGCGGGTCGTGGACCTGCACCTCGGCGCCCGACCCGGCCAGTGCTCGCGCGATGTCGATCACTTTCGAGTTGCGGATATCCGGCACGTTCTCCTTGAACGTCATGCCGAGGATCGTCACCACCGGGCGTGCGACGCCGCGCGCGGCGAGCAGCCGCAGGCATTCCCCGGCGATCCGCGCGCCCATGGCATCGTTGATGCGGCGGCCGGCGAGGATGATCTCGGGGTGATACCCCGCCTTCTCCGCGCGATAGGTCAGATAGAACGGATCGACGCCGATGCAGTGTCCACCGACCAGACCAGGCTGGAAGTTGAGAAAATTCCATTTGGTCGAGGCGGCCGCGAGCACATCGGCGGTGTCGATGCCGAGCTTGTGGAAGATCGCGGACAGTTCGTTCATGAAGGCGATGTTGAGATCGCGTTGCGTGTTCTCGATCACCTTCGCCGCCTCGGCGACCTTGATCGACGGCGCACGATGAATGCCGGCCTTGACCACCGAGCCATACACTGCCGCGACGATATCCAGCGTCGGCTGATCCTGCGCGGAGACGACCTTGACGATGCTCTCGAACCGGTGCGCCTTGTCGCCGGGATTGATGCGCTCCGGTGAATAGCCGACGGTGAAGTCCGTGCCGTTGCGAAGGCCCGAGACGCGCTCCAGCACCGGCACGCAATCCTCCTCGACAGCGCCGGGATAGACCGTCGATTCATAGACGACGATAGCGCCGCGCTGCATCGCGCGGCCGACCGTCTCGGACGCCTTCAGCATGGCGCCGAGGTCCGGGCGGCAGTCGCCGTCCACCGGCGTCGGCACCGTGACGATGAAGAAGTCGCAGCCGGCGAGCCGCGCCGCATCGCTTTCGTAAGACAGCGCCGGGTGGCGCAGATCGCCAGGCTCCACCTCGCGGGTGCTGTCGGTTCCGGCACGAAGTTCGGCGACGCGCGCCGCGTTGATGTCGAACCCGACCACCGGCGCACCGGCGCGCGCGAAGGCGGCCGCCACCGGCAAGCCGACATATCCGAGGCCAATGACCGCGATCCTGCGTCCGTGCTGCAACGTCGATCCTCGCATTCGTCCGCGAACGCTCTAACCGGCCGTGGCGGTTCGCGCCAGCGGGATATCGCCCGGCGCGGCATTCCAGCGCCGCCGCCAGGCTTCGAGCATCAGCACCGCCCATAAACCGTAGGCATGATTGGCGCGACCGGTAAGGTGGTCGTCCCACAGGCGCCGCACCGCCACCGCGTCCAGCAGATCCAGACGCTGCGGATCGAGCAGATCCTCGGCCCAGTCGCGCAGCGGCCCGCGCAACCATTGATCGAGCGGGACGGCGAAGCCCATTTTCGGCCGCTCAACCAGCGCGCGCGGCACATAACGGTCGAGCGCCCGCCGCAGCAGCCATTTGCTCTCGCCGTCGCGGATGCGCAGTCGCGCCGGCAACGCCAGCGCGAATTCGGCGACGCGATGATCGAGCAGCGGCGGGCGCACCTCAAGCGACACCGCCATCGCCGCGCGATCGACCTTCTGCAGGATATCGTCGGGGAGATAGGTGGCGGCGTCATAGACCTGCATGCGCGCCAGCAGGTCGCCGTCGACGTCCGGCAATGCCAATGGATGCTCGGCGACGCCGGGCATCAAGGCCGCGACATCGTCGTTCTGGCTGACCAGCCGCCGCCAGACGTCGTCACCATCGCGCGCCAGCACCTCAGCGAGCTTCTGCAATTTCAGCGCCGGCTGCGCCACCCGCAGCGACGGCGGCAACAGCCTTGCAGCCCCCTCCACGCCGGCGTCGGGCAGGGCCGACAGCAGCGCCGCCGCGCTCCGGCGCAACGGCCGCGGCAACTTTCGCAGCATCGCCAGCCGGCCGGCGGCGAACACATGCCGGTTATAGCCCGCGAACAGTTCGTCGCCGCCATCGCCCGATAGCGCGACCGTGACGCGCGCGCGGGTCATGCGCGAAACCAGATAAGTGGGGATCTGCGAAGAATCCGCGAACGGCTCGTCGTAGATATCCGGCAGCGACGGCACCACGGCCAGCGCCTCGGCGGCGGTCACGGTCATCTGCTCATGCGCGGTGCCGAGGTGTTTCGCCACGGCGGCGGCATGCGCGGATTCGTCGTAGCCGAAATCCGGAAAGCCGATCGAGAAGGTCCGCACCGGTCCGCGCCCTGCCGCGACCATCAACGCTGCTACCAGCGAGGAATCGATGCCGCCGGACAGGAACGCGCCGAGCGGGACGTCCGACATCAGGTTCAGCGACACCGCGTCCGCCAGCAGAGCCTGCAGCGCGTCCTCCGCCTCGCGGTCGTCGCCCGCGAACGGCCTGACCGCCCCCTCGCGCGCCGCCGTCTCCAGGCTCCAGTAACGCCGCCGCTTCACCGCTCCCGCCCCATCGACGGAGACGATCTCGCCGGGCATCACTTTCATCACGCCGCGATGGACCGCATACGGCGCCGGCACATAGCCGTAACGCAGAAAGCTCGCGACCGAGTCCGGATCAATGTCCAACGCGAGCCCTGCCGCGTGAAAGCTTTTCAACTCCGATGCGAAGAACGTGCCGCGCGCCGTGCGGGCATAGAACAGCGGCTTGATGCCCATCCGGTCGCGGACGAGATGCAGCGTGCGGGTCGCGCGATCCCACAACGCGATGGCGAACATGCCGTTGAGATCGGCGAGCGTCGCGTCCAGCCCGCGCCGCGCCACGGATTCGAGGATGACCTCGGTGTCGGACGTGCCGCGACGGACCAGCCCCGCCATCTGCGGCGCGCGCGCGATCGCCTCCGCGTTATAGACCTCGCCGTTGTAGGACATAACCCAGCGGCCGTCCGCCGACACCATCGGCTGCGCGCCAGTCGGCGTGAGATCGACGATGGCAAGGCGACGATGCGACAGCGCCACGCCCGCCTCCGCATCGGCCCACACGCCCGCGCCGTCCGGCCCGCGATAGGCGATCGCGGACGCCATCGCGGTGGCGAGCCGTTCAAGCTCCGCCTGCGAACCCTGCGCGATCAGACCGGCGATGCCGCACATGTCGAAACCGAATTTCCTTATCCGCTAACCGCGTCGCGCCCACCGGCGCCGGACGAATTTAAGCCATCCGAGCGCCGCGATCAGACACCACGTCAACGGCGCAATGACGCCCTGACGCCGCAAGCGCGCGAACGTATCCGCCTCTCCGAGCCGCATCCGGCGATGGTCGCCACTCAGCCCGGCCTCGCCGTAGCGCGCCTTGAACAGCGTCGCCAGCGGCCACTCGATGACAGCCGCCGGCCCATGCGCGTGGACGATCTCCATCCACAACAGATAATCCTCGGAGTGCCGCTTGCCTTCGATGAAGCGCGGACGGACATCCCGGCGCAGCATGACCGAGGGCGTGGACATCCGGTTCGCCATCAGGAAATCACCGAGATCGCGCATCGTGACCGGCGGTTCCGCGTCGTCGCGGATGGCGATGCCCCGCGCTGGCTCGCCAAGCACATCGCAGCGATGACCGCAGATCACCACCTGCGGATGCCGTGCCATCCAACCGTGCTGGATGGCCAGTTTGCGGGGATGCCAGGCGTCGTCGGCATCGAGAAACGCGACAAATTCTCCCGTGGCCTGCGCCCAGCCCGCATTCCGCGCGGTGCCCGCGCCTCCATTTTGCGAAAGCCGCAGCACACGCGCCGACAAATCCGGATGCGTTGCGCACCATTGCGCCGCCACATCCGCCGTTGCATCAGTGCTGCTGTCGTCGACGATGATAATCTCTTGCGGACGCGCGGTTTGCGCCGCGATCGAGTCCAGGGCGCGCGGCAATGTCGACGCAGCATTGTAGGCTGGTACGACAACGCTGACCGGAATGCGGGGCTCTGCCATGGTCAACGCCACGCCATCCAGTCCCACCGTCCGGCGATCTTACGCTGCAAGCGGCGCGCGCCGTCGAACGACCAGATATCGGTGCGCGGTACGCGATAGCAATCGCCGCCAGTCCGATGGCTGCCGAACCGGCTGCACGCAGCAATCGTAAAGCCGGCCGCGGCCGCCGCCGCGGCGACGCGATCATCCACCGCTCCATGTGGATAGGACATGGTCGTCACCGGTGTGCTCAGCAAATCCTCGAGCCAGGCACGGCTGTCCGCGAGTTCGCGCGCCAGCGCGCCGTCATCGCAAGCCGTAAGCCGTGCGTGGGAATAGCCGTGCGCACCGATGGTGACGCCCGGCAGCCGCGACAGCGACACCACCTCGGATCGCGACAGATATTGCGGCTCGCCGCTCTCGACAAACGTGGGGACGACGAACACCGTGAACGGCACGTCTGCTTCCACGAGGAGCGGCGCCGCCACGGTCAGGTTGTCGCGATAACCATCGTCGAACGTCACGGCGAGGCCCTCGCCGCGCGCGACCCCCTCGGACAACGAGACGACCGCATGGCGTTTCAGCATACCGACATGCCGCGCGAACAGATCCGGCGCCAGGCTGTAAAGCTGCTGCGTGTCGCCTGCGACCGCGCCGCCAATCGCATGATACATCAGCACGCGACAACCGGCGGCGCGCACGCGCAGTCCAGCCACGGCGTAGGCCGCCGCGATTGCGTCGCCGATGGCGGCTTTCAGCGGCGTCACAGTGTTATCCCGCGCCACTTCATGAGCAGGCCGGCCGCGGACGCCAACAGCGGAAGGCTGGCGGCTTCCCACTCGCCGCGATACGTCACCGCCTCGCCGCCGAACCCTTTCTTGAAATGGTCGACGCCGGCGCGCTCCGATACATCGGGCGCGGTACCGCCGAAATCGAGCCGGCGGATTCCCTTGGCGTGCAGCGCCGCGACCAGCCGCGGCAACATCGCGTAGGCCGCCGACAGTTTGCGGCCCTCGGCGCCCGTCGCGGCGACGTAATAGAAGGCGCTGTCGGCGAAATCGAGCGTCAGGCACGATGTGACGGGCCTGTCGTCGACATAGCCGGTCACGATCGTCATGCCGTCAGGCCCCAGCGCGTCACGCATGGCGCGACAGGTTTGCTCGGACAGCGCGCCCGACTGCAGATTTTTAGTCGTGTGCATCTCGCGATGCAGCGCCACCAGCGCAGAGATATCGCGGTCGGCTGACCCCGCCTCCCAGCGGAGCGGAGCCGCCAGACCCTTGCGCAGATAATAGCGGTGTTTCGACGACATGCCGGCAACAAACGCATCTTCGCCGCCAGCGATATCAAAGCGAATCGAAGCGCCGCTGCCGATCCGATGGCGCGGCCGGCGGAACGACGCGCCGAACGGCGACGGCTCGCCGGCTCTCTCCGGCTCATAACTATCGATCCGCGCCAGCACGCACGGCATGCGCGATGTTAAAAGCGCGAACAGGCCGGACCAGTCTTCTTTCCGAATTTCGCCGACCGGTTCGGCGAACCGCCGCACCGGCCCGCCCGGCGCCCAGGCCATGGTCACGCCGAGCGGCATGCGCTTGACGAGGAACTGCACCATCGCGGCGACGCGACCATGATCGCCCTGCGCCACCGCGCGGAACGGCCGCCAGCCGGCCTGCGCCTTGAACGCGGCCCAGCCGGCTGACTGGAACACCACGGCATCACGCGCCGCGCGGAGACGCTCGTCCCACGTGGCGTCTGTCTCATTGTCTAGCCGCCAATTTACCATCAAGCAGCAGCCCGGCGAATGGCATAAAGCCTGATGCCGGCAATGCGCGGCCGGCGAACACGATTGAGTAGGCCGAGCGCAAGTTCGGCAACCATGTTCTGCAACGGATACGCCGTCGTGCCGAATGGCGATCGAGGGATCCGCTTCAATAGTGGCTCGAGGACGGGGCCCGCAACCCTATCGACACGTCGATCCGCGGCCAGCTCGCGCATCGCGCGCCGATAATCCAGACAGTTCGGTCTAGACACATCCGATCCCGACAACAGCAACACGCCGCCCGGCCGCAAGGAATCCACCAGCCGCGAGAGGATTGCGGATTGGCCGCCGTAGTCGTTCGTCCGAGTGAACGGATAGAGCTCGCGGCAGACGATCAGATTCCAGGTCGATGGCTCATGGAACGTCGTCAGATCGGCAATGCGACGTTCAAGCTGAGGGTTCTGACCCTCGATCAAGTGAAGTCCATCTTCATTCCACTCGCTGGCCGTCATCGCATAGTTGCGAGCTCCCAACGCCGCTTCGAGATGGCCGGCACCTGAGCCGATCCCGATTCCAGCCAAACCTTGTCCCGATCGTTGCCCCAATGCCCGCAATAACATCGCATAGCCGGCGGCAATCTGTTCGGCCTGTGCGCGAGAGACGGTGTGCGAGCTCCAGTCGTCGCTCGCCTGCCATGCACGTCCCCAGCGGGCAGTATCCTCGAGCTTTGGTGCATCTGCCATATTCTGCCTACAGAAAATTCACGAGCCGGATGTCGCGCAAGGCATCCGCCACCCGGCCGGCGATCTCGTCCGGCAAAGCCGGCCATGAAATCACGTCGAACCCACGGCGCGCCGCCCATCCCTGCATCGTCTGCCGGCCCGCATCGTCGGCGCGGAAAGCGAAGCCATAGGGCACGGTGGCGTCACCCAGCGCGGGAAATAGCGGCCTGATGCCGTGCCGTCGCGCAAAAGCTTCGACATCGGCGTAAGCGGTACGACGGCGCGCGATCTCCGCTTCAGGATCGAACGCCGCAAGCTCTCTCTGCAATCCGAGATGCGGCGCCGCCGGAGCCGGAATCACCCGCTCGGCCTCCGCGTCGTCACCGAGAACGGACGAGCCGGAGCGCCATTGGCGCAGCAGACGGATTGCGGTGGTCGCGGCTTTCGCGACCTGCGGTCCGCCCACCGGAAGACGGCGAAGCCGCGCCTTGACCGCGACCGCCGGCGCATATCCGCCGCCGTGCTCCGCCAGCGGCGCCGACAATCGATCCGCGAAGCCATTCATGCCGCACCGGATCATCGCGCCGTCCGCCAGCAGCAGCGACTTGCGCAGGCTGAAGATGCCGATCTCGGTCCGCGTCCCAAGCCACTGTCCATGATCGTCTCGCGAGAGAAACCCGTGGGCGTTGTCTTCGACCAGGACCGCGCCGGTTCGCGCCGCATAGGCCCGGAACGGAGCGAGGCGCTGCGGAAATCCGAAATAGTTGACCGCGACCACCGCTCGGGCGGCCGGCCACGCATCTTGCTGGACCGCCGGCGCAAGACTCTCATTGACCGCATACCAGACCGGCCGTGCGCCGAGCGCGTGCAGCGACGCCAGCACATCGCGGCAGATGAATTCCGGCAACAGCACCGCGTCGCCTGGACCGACGCCCGCAACCTTCAACGCCTCGACCAGCGCATGCCGCCCCAGGCTGAAGAACCGGACGGTGCCGCCGGCCTGCTGCCGCCACTGCTCGAACGTCATTGAAGCCGGCGCATCGTCAGCGATGGTCAATAATCGATCTTACGCTTCGCCTGCGCCGGGCGGCCGAAGGCGATCTGTCCGGCGGGAACGTCATGCGACACGAGGCTGCCCGCGCCGACCAACGCACCACGCCCGATCGTGACACCCGGCAGCAAGGTGCAACTGGCGCCGACCTTGGCGTCTTCCTCGATGGTCGCGCCCTGCAAAGTCTTCTTCGCGTCAGGATGCAACGGAAAGCGGGCATTGGTGATGACCGTCCCCGGCCCGATCCAGCATCCACGCTTGAGCACACTGTATTCCGGCACAAAGGCGGCGCTGTGAATGCGCACGCGATCCTCGATCACCACGTGATGCTCGACGATCGACATCGTGCCGATGCTGACGTCATCGCCGATCACGTTCAGCTCGCGGATATTGGCCTTGTTGCCGGTCGTGAAATTCCGCCCGATCCGGTTGCCGGCATAGATCACGGTATGCGAGCGGATCACCGCATCATCGCCGATCACCGTTTCCACGCCCTCGCCGCCGGCAAACGGCGCGCCGATGATGCAGAAATCCTCTATCGTCACGTTGCGGCCGAGCCGCACGTTGGCATGAACGATGGCGGTCGCGGCGATCATCGCGTTCCGAGCCGGCTGCGGTTCGGTTTGAAGCGCAAGCGCACCTCGCGACCCGTCTCGATCGATTCATAGATCGCGGAAATCAATTCGAGGCTGCGTCGGCCTTCCAGACCGTCGACCAGATGCTGCTTGTCGTTGTTGATGCAGTCGACCACGTTCTCGTAATAGGCCTGATGGCCGAAGCCGTAGACATTCGGTGGATTGACCGAGAATTTGTCCATCACCTCGGCGTCGCCCGGCAGCGCGTCGGTGAAATTCCACACCTTCATCTTGTTGACGGCGAAACCGCCGATCTCCACCGTTCCCTTTTCGCCGAGCACGGAGATGGAGCCTTCCAGATCCTTGGGACGAACGGCGGTCGTCGCCTCGATGATGCCGAGCGCACCGTTAGCGAAGTTCAAAACGACCACGGCGGTATCTTCCGCCTCGATATTGACCAGCGCGGTCTTCGCCTTGGCAAAGACGCTGTCGACATCGCCCATCATCCATTCCAGCAGATCGACGTGGTGGCTCGCCTGATTGGCGAGCACGCCGCCATCCAGCGCCCAGGTGCCGCGCCACGGATCCTGATCGTAGTAAGCCTGGGTGCGGCACCAGCGCACCCGCACCGTGCCGAGCACCAGCTTGCCGAACCGCCCGGCCGAACGCGCCTCCCACAACTTCTGTACCGGCACGTTGAACCGGTTCTGCTTGACGACGAACAGGCGGATGCCGTTTTCGTCGCACGCCTGGATCATCGCGTCGGCATCGTCGAGCGTCAGCGCCATCGGCTTCTCGACGACGACGTGTTTCTTGTACGGCGCGATCGCGAGCAGATGCTGCGCGTGCAGCCCGCTCGGCGTGAGGATCGACACCACGTCGATATCCTCGTTGCGCATCATCGCGTGCATGTCGCCATACGACGGCACCTTGAACCGCTCGCCGAATGCACGCGCGCGCTCCTCGCTCTCGTCGCAGACCGCGACGAGCCGCGCGCCGGCGATCTGGCCGAGCCCAAGCAGTTCGGCATGCCGCTTGGCGATCCGCCCGCATCCAATCAGCGCGAATTTCAGCATCCGTCACTTTCTCCAATAACCCGCGCCGGCACACCGGCGACGACCGCACCGGCCGGCACGTCGCGGATGACCACCGCGCCGATGCCGATCAGGGCGCCCCGCCCGACCCGCACGCCTTCCTTCAGCCGCGCACCGGACCCCACATAGCAATTTTCGCCGATCTCCACCCCGCCGGAGATCGAGACATTCGAGCCGACCAGAACATGATCGCCGAGTTTCGCATCGTGCGAGACCACCGTGTTCGGCAGGATCACGCAATGATCGCCGATGCGGGCCTGCGCACTGACGAAGCAGCCTGCCATCACCACGGTGTTGAAACCGAGGGCGGCCGAGGCAGCGAGCCGCACCGAGGGGTCGACGATCGTCGCCGATTGCGAGACGTCGAGCTGGAACCGGCCGATGATGGAAGCGCGCGACCGGAACGATGTCGGGCTGCCCGGCACCGCCAGCAGGCGCGCCTTGCCGCGATACGACGCCCACAATTCGCTTCCGCCGAGCAGCGGGTAGCTTGAGCTGCGCAGCGCCGCGTGGTTGTCGTCGAGAAATCCGAGAATGCGGTAACGCGGCGCAACGGCGTTCAAGGCTTCGACCGCAACCGCCGCCTCGCGACTGTTGCCGCCGAACGGAAACAGAATCAGATCGTCAGCCATGGTGCGCCAGACGGTTCAGCAGCGTCGCGATGCGCACGATATCGGCATCGGCGAGATCGTGATAGAGCGGCAGCAGCACCGTACGGTCGCGCCGGCGCTCGCTTTCCGGCAGATGCCAGAGGCCGCGATACGGCGCTTCCTGATGCGCGTTCATGATGCCCGGTTTTGAGGCGATATTCTCCGCCGCCAGCGCCTGGATCACGTCGCGCGCCGACAGGCCGGACGGCCCAAGATCGAGCGGCAAGCTCTGCCAGTTGCCGACACCGCCGGGGTGTTCCGGCAGGATCCGGAATGCGGCGTTGGAGTGCAGCAGCTCGCGATACCGCGCGACCAGCGCCCGGCGGCGCTCCACCATGGCCGGAACGCGCTTGAGCTGTTCGAGGCCGATGGCAGCCTGGATATCCGTCAACCGGTAATTGGTCGCCGTGCGCGTATAGCTCTCGAACAGTTCGCCCGCCACCGCGGGCTTGATCGCGTGCTGACGCAAGTCCCGGCACACGGCATCGACGGCGGCAGACGCAGTCGTCACCATGCCGCCGTCGCCGGTGGTGAGCAGCTTGCGCGGATGAAAGCTGAAGCACGCCGCGTCGCTCACCGGCGCGCCGATGCGACGCTGCCGCCATTCGCTGCCGATGGCGCAGGCCGCATCCTCGACCCACGGCAAGCCGTGCCGTTTGGCAATGGCAGCGACCGCGTCGATATCGCAGGGAAATCCCATCTGATGGACGGCGAGGATCGCGGCGACCCGGCCGATCGGCGCCTTGGTATGGCGAAGCGGCGATTCCGGAAGCGCCAGCAACCGCTCGGTGTCATTGTAAATGAGAGCATCGCCGTCGCGGCGGCAGCGCGTCGTCAAAATATCCTCAAGCGCGACCGGATCGATGTTGTACCCATCCCGCTCGATATCGACGAACACCGGCTCGGCGCCGCACAGGCGCACGACGTTCGCGGTGGCGATGAAGCTGTGCGACACGGTGAGCACCACGTCGCCGGGCTTCACCCCGACGGCCTGCAGCGCGACGATCAGCGCCGTCGTTCCACTCGACACCGCGCAGGCGTGCGGCGCACCGACGTAATCCGCGAACGCCTGCTCGAACGCACCGACCTTCGGCCCCTGCATCACCCAACCGGACAGGATGACGTCGCGGGCGGCATCGGCTTCAGCCTCGCCGAGCCAGGGACGCATGATCGGGATCGCGGGCGCGGTCACGGCTTGCTGCCCGTCGCCCGGTCCGGGCTTTGGCGTTCGATGATGAAGATCGGCCGTTGACGCGTCTGATCGAAATTGCGCCACAGATATTCGCCGACGATGGCGATCGCCACCATGTTGAGACCGCCGAACAGCGAGATCAGCGCCAGCACCGAGGTCCAGCCCGGCACGGTGACAAATCCGAACAGGTGGATCGCGACCAGATAGATCAGGATCAGCACCGACAGGCAGAACGTGCCGAGGCCGAGATACAGGATCGCCTTCAACGGCAGATAGCCGACGGTGATGACGCTATCGAAAGCGAGCTTGGCGAGCTTGCGCAAATTCCACTTGCTCTGCCCGGCGATACGCTCGCGCCGATGATAGCTGACGGTGCCGACATCGCTGCACAGCGACAGCATCAGCACGAAAATATTGACGTTCTTTTCGTTGCACTGGAGCACCGCGTCGATGATGTCGCGATCCAGCATGAATACATCGCCGCCGCGCACCGGAAAATTATCGAGCACGAAGCGGCTCATGAAATAATTGAACGCGAGCGACGGCAGCGTCTTCTGCCAGGGATCGTCGCGCTTCTCGCGTTCGCCGAGCACGATCTTGTGACCGCGCGACAGTTCGGCGATGAACTGCGGGATGACTTCCGGCGGATCCTGCAAGTCGGCGCCCATGATGTAGGCAGCATCGCCCCGGCACACACTTAGGCCGGCAAAGATCGCGACATGGCTGCCGGAATTGCGCAGCAGGCGGATATAGCGCAACCACGGACGCGTAGCCGCATAGTCGGCCAGCAGCGCCGGCGTCGCATCGCGCGAG
The DNA here is from genome assembly GCA_019635575.1 of Pseudolabrys sp. Taxonomy (GTDB): domain Bacteria; phylum Pseudomonadota; class Alphaproteobacteria; order Rhizobiales; family Xanthobacteraceae; genus Pseudolabrys. The sequence continues at coordinate 44,748 of JAHBZF010000008.1, forward strand.
TGATCGTCGACGACGATCACCTCGACCTCGTGGCCGGCCAGCGAGGACAGCAGGCATTGGTCCAGCCGCTCGATGAGCTGCGGCAGGCACGCCTCCTCGTTGAAGGCGGGGATGATGAGCGACAGCTTCATCAGTCGAGCGTCACCTGATGGGTCCGGTACCAGTCGAGCGTGCGTGTGAGACCCTCACGCAGATCGATCTTGGGTTTGTAGCCGAGCGCGGTGAGTTTCGCGACCGACGGCGAGCGCACCATCACGTCGTCGCCAGCATGCTGCACGTACTCAACCGACTGCGGCACGCCGGCGATCTCCTGCACCAACTGGGCGAGACTCAGCACCGAATACATTTCAGTCGAACGACCGATATTGAACGACGTGCCGATCGCCTTGTCGACGTTGTCGACCAGCACCCGGATGCCGTCGACGAAGTCATCGACATAGCAGTAGGTTCGGCATTGCGACCCGTCGCCGGTGATCTTGATGGTTTCCTGCTTCAGGCAGGCATTGAGGAAATAGCTGATCACGCCTTCGCCGACCTGGCCCGGTCCGTAGACATTGAACGGCCGCACGCCGACGAACGGCACGCCATATTGCCAGTAATAGGCCATGCCGAATTTCTCGGAGGCCATTTTCGAGGTCGCGTAGGTCCAGCGCTTGGCGAAGATGTTCTCCATCTTGACGTCGCCGTCCTCGCGGGCGCCGAAGCAATTGCTGCCGTAGATTTCGCTGGTGGAGAAATCGAAGAACGCCCGGACGTTACGATTGTCCTTGATCGCCTCGAGGACGTTGTACGTACCGAGGACGTTGATCTCCATCACCTCGGCGGGGATGCGGAAATATTTGCTGACGCCGGCGATCGCCGCGAGATGGAACACCAATGTCGCATCCCCCACGGCCTCCTTGAGGGCGGCGAGATCGCGCACATCCCCCTTGATCCGCCGCAGATTCGGATGCGCCGCAATCTCGGGAAAATAGTGCATTGCGTCGCGCACATAGACGTCGAAGATCGTCACCCGCGCGCCGCGGTCGAGAAAGTGGCGCGCCAGCGCGGTGCCGATGAAACCGGCGCCGCCGGTCAGAAAGACGTTTTCCGACATGAGATGTCCAAGTAACCTGAAGCGACGCAACCTGAGGCGGCCCGGCGACGGCCGGACCGATAAGCGCGCGAGCGCGGATCATTTAACGCGACCGCCCCGACCTGTCGACTACGCTTGCTGCCGAGGCAAAAATTGACGATCATGCCGCTACGCGCCGGGGCCAGCGGTCCAAGCGCCCATCCTTGAAGCGCACGCCCGGCCTTTTGCCCCTTCCATGACCACAACCGTGAAGTTTCTCGACCTGCCGGCGCAATACCGGCAGATCAAGCCTGAGATCGATGCCGCCATCGCCGAGGTGATCGGCGCAGCCGCCTTTATCGGCGGGCCGCATCCGAAAGCATTTGAAGAGAACTTCGCGCGCTATCTCGGCGCGGCGCATTGCATCGGCGTCGGCAACGGCACCGACGCTATCGAGATCGCGCTCGAAGCCCTCGCCCTGCCGCCCGGCAGCGAGGTCATCGTTCCGGCGAACAGCTTCATCGCCACCAGCGAATCGGTCACACGGAGCGGCCTCAAGGTCGTCTTCTGCGCCGCCGATCCCGAAACCTACCTGCTGGACCTCGCCGAAGCGCGCCGGCTGATCACGCCGAAGACGTCGGCGCTGATCGTCGTGCATCTCTACGGCCACCCCTGCGACATGACGGCGGTCAACGCGCTCGCCCAGGAATTCGGACTGCGGGTGATCGAGGACAGCGCGCAGGCGCACGGCGCCGAGGTTCGCGGCCGGCGCGTCGGCACGCTCGGCGACATCGGCTGTTTCAGCTTCTACCCCGGCAAGAATCTCGGCGCCTACGGCGACGGCGGCGCCATCGTCACCCAGGATGCCGCGCTCGCGGAACGCGCGCGGATGATCGCCAATCACGGCCGGAAGGCCAAATACGATCATGAGTTCGAGGGCCGCAATTCGCGGCTCGACGGCCTGCAGGCGGCGATCCTCAATGTGAAGCTCCGGTATCTCGAAGCCTGGACCACGCGGCGCATCGCCACCGCCGCTGCCTATCAGAACGCACTGGCGGGAGTCGGCGATCTCGTGTTGCCGCAAACGCGCGACTGGGCACGGCATGTGTTTCATCTCTATGTCGTGCGCACGAAACAGCGCGATGCCCTCGCGGCCCATCTGAACGCTAAGGGCATCCAGACCGGCATTCACTATCCGATTGCCCTGCCCGCGCTCGCCGCCTATCGCGGTCTCGGACAGCGCACCGCTTCGGACGCGCTGCACGACCAGCTTCTCAGCATTCCGATGGGCGAACATCTGAGCGAAGCGGACGTCGAGACCGTCGCGAACGCCATCAAGTCGTTCTGGTCGCGCTGACATCTAGAAAGCGTAACGCAACCGCGGGACGATGCGGCCCATCAGATCCTTGAGCCAGGGGTTCTCGATCATCTGCACCCAGTGCCGGTTCTCGTCCGGCAGAGCGCGCAGCCTGGCCGGAATATCCGTGACCGGAATTTGCTCCAGCGTATTGTCCCTTGCGTTGTAGAGCCAGATCGTCTGCCCGACCGGAAGGCTATCGCCGAATTTCATGTCGCGCAGACTGCCGTTCTGCAGTTCATAGCGCCGATTGAACGACACCGCATCGAACGGCGCCGGCCGCATCTGCAAATTGAAGAACGCGCGGACAACATAGGACGGATTGAACAGTTCGATATGCGCGAACGGGCCGAGCCGGCTGAACTGGTCGTGCGACACGAACACCATCGTCCCCGGCGGCACGGCGCGCAACGCCTGACTGGCGCGGATATTCGCGGCGACGCGCTCGATCTCGCGGTTCCAGTCCTTCCAATGCGCCGAGATACCGACGATGGCGAGCATCGACATCACCACCGCCGCCTGTTCGACAACACGAGGCAGGCGCAGCGTCGCCAGCGCGCAGACCAGCAGGAAGCTGCCGTAAACCATGATCCGGTCGCCCAGATTGAAGGCGATGAACGGATAGAGCCCGGTCAGACTGAACATGCCGAACGACAGGATGGCGATGACACAGCAGGCCAACAACAAATGGCGTGTCGTTGCCGGCACGGATGGAACGCGCGGCTCCCTTACGAGGCATACCAGCGCGCCGATGGATGCAACCACCGCGACGACGATGCCGAGCGCGTCCAGCGCGGCGATGGAATAGAAGAATTTGGCAAATGCTGACGGTCCGAACGTGGCGTCGGCGAAGGTCACGATCTCCAGAATGAAACCCTTCACCAACGCCGGGATCGTCATCTCGCCGATCAGACGCGGCGTCCCCACCCTGAACACCAGCGACGAAATCAAATAGTAGGCGACGTAGATCAGGTTGGGCACGATCATCGCCCAGGCAAGCTTGCGCTGCTGCTGCAGGTAGGCCAGCAACGCGAGCCCGAACGCGACCGGCGACGACCCGTAGCTCGCAAACGAAGCCAGCAACGCAAACGTCACCGCAAGCCCGAAGCGTCCGCGCGCGCCGAGTGCATAGGCGTAGAGATAGAAGGCGAACGATTCGAGGATGTAGAACATCGTCAGCGAATAGTCCGCCGAATCGTGCAGCGGGAAGAACACGAACAGGAACGCGAACACCAGCGCCCGGTTCGGCGGGCAGAACAGCGCGAAAAACCGGCTCACGCCATAAATCGCCGCGGCCGTGTAAAGCGCCTTGACGACATCATAGGCCCACGGCCTGTCACCCAGCAGAAAGAAGACCAGGCCCTGCGTGTAGTGAAGCACGGGGATCGACGCATATTCCTTCGGCCACCAGTGCTCGGCGAAGCGCCAGTCAAGCGCCTCCCAGATGTGAACGTAATCGTCGCTGGCGAGCCCCGTCCCCCATTGCAGGAAAACCGCAAGGACAATCAGCGCAGCCAATGTCCACAGACCGGCGCGCCAACCGACAGACGAAAGGATGCCGTCGGGCGTTGCAGGCGTTGCGATCGGCTCACCCGTGGTCATGATTCAAGAATCTTTCCGGCATTCGGCGATGATGTGGGTGTAGCCGAGCCGGTTCGCGTTGGTCACCACGCTGGTTGTCGCGGCCGGGAAAACGGCGTGGATCAGCCGTTTCCACGCCGCTTCGGTGCGAACGTTCTGGCCTCGATCCTGCGCCATCATGAACACCGACCGGCGCGCCTGCCACAACAGAAGGCACGGCTCCAGGAACACAAGCCGCCCACCGGGCCGCAGCACATCGCGCGCGAATTGAAAGATCGCCAGTGTTTCGTCGTCGTCAACGTGGTGGAACAGGCCATAGGCCAGTACCACATCTGCGTTACGGATACGCGGATCGCGCCGCCAGTCGGTGACAGTGCCGGGAAGGAATAGTCCGCGCTCGCCATACCGCTGCCGCGCCGCCTCGATATAGGCTTCACTGATGTCGAGCCCGATATAGCGGACACCCGCATCGAGCTCGGCGAGAATATCGGCTGGCCCACAGCCGAGATCGATCAAGGTCTGCCCGCTCTTCACCGCGACGATCCGGTCGATGAACCAGCGCCGAAACTTTTCGTTGCCGATGACGCGGTTGAGCAGCCGATAAACCGGCGGCCACGCCAGGATCGACCGCAATCCGGAATTGATTTGCATCTGTCTCTTACCTACGGCTTTCAGACCAGATCGCGCGCGAAAAGCTCAACTGCGCTTGCCCAGCATTTCATCCGGCAGAATGTCGCCACGCAGCCGCAGCGCCTGCGCCGCCCAAGCCGCCGGCCACAATCGGATCGCCAGCGCCATCAGCGACGATTTCAACCCGCCCTTCCCCCAAAAATGCCGGACGAGCGGGCCTTTGGCACCCTTCAGCCAGGCATTGCGCGCCTCGGCAAGCGTCACCACGTTCATCAGCTCGGCGATTTCGGCCGCATAGGTTTGGTCGAAGCCCGGATAGCGCGACCGATAATCATCCAGCATTAGCAGCGTTTCGGAACGGAACAGATCGGGATGCTTGAACGTCCAGCTACTGGCGTGAACGCGCCAGCGCGCCAGCACATCGGACACCCCATCGATCTTCCAGTTGAATGCGACACGGCGGAACAGGTCCGCCTCCTCGATCATGTTGAACCGGGGGTCGAACCACTTGTCCTGGGCATCGAGCGCCGCGCGCCGCAGCATCACCGTTTCCATGGACAGGAAATAGCGGCCGAGCAGCGGGCGGAAGCAGTGCCCGCGGCCGGGCAAGACGCCGCCATAGCAACGTTTCTCGTCGCCCCGGCCGTTGAAAAACACCGTGTCGCTATAAACCAGACCCACCTCGGGATCGTCGAACAGCGGCAGTTGTCGCGTGAGCTTGTCCGGAAGCCAGAGATCGTCGCAATCGAGAAAGGCGATAAATTCGCCGCCGGCTTCGCGAATCGCGAGATTGCGCGCTTCCCCGAGCGGCGTGAAGCTTGGCGCCAGCAAATAGCGGATGCGTGGATCGTGATAACGACCGACCACCGCCACGGTCCCGTCCGTGGAACGGTTGTCCCAGAACACGATTTCCCAATCGCCGAACGACTGAGCCAGAACGGATTCGATCGCCGCGCCCACATAGGGCGCGACATTGAAGCCGTTCATGATGACGGAAACGCGCGGCGCCACGGGATCAGGACAACATCGACATCAGCGCCCGGCAGACATAGGCAACGTCATCGTCTGCCAGGTCGGGGTGCAGTGGCAATGTGAGCAATTCCGGATAGACACGGTCGGTCACCGGCAGAGGCGCGGCGTCCGGACGCGCGAACAACGTCAGCGTATGATTGGGCCGGTAGTGAACGCCGGTCTCGATGCCCTGATCGCGCATCCGGCGCCGCAGATCGTCGCGATCGGCGACGCCATGGAGCCGAACCGGGAAGATATGCGGGATGATCCCATCGACGGACTTGAGAACCGGCGTGATCCGTGCGGCACCCTTCAACTCCGACAGATAAAGCCGCGCCAGATATTGGCGGCGATCCGCGAGTTCCTGCCGCCGCGCAAGCTGCACGCGGCCGAGCGCCGCCATGATATCGCTCATGTGATAGCGCCAGCCCTGCGCCGTCACATCGAAATCCCAACTCCGCTGTCCCGAGAACCGCGCGGCGCTGTCCTTCTCGACACCCAGAAGCCGGGCATCGGCGACACGCGCCATCACCGCCGCATCGTCGGTGACGACGCATCCACCTTCGCCCGACGTGATGTTCTTGACCCCGTCGAAGCTGAAACAGGCAATATCGCCGCCGGCGCCGACGAGCCGGTTGCCAGCCATCGACCCGAACGCATGCGCGGCATCCTCCACCACGCGCAAGCCGTGGCGCCCGGCGAGCGCATAAACCTCATCAAGCGGACCGGGAGCCCCGGCATAGAGCACCGGCATCACCGCGCGAGTCCGTGGCGTCATGCGCGCCTCGGCGTCGCGCATGTCAATCATGCAATCATCCTCGCGGATGTCGCAGGCCACCGGCATCGCGCCGGTCGCGGCGATCGCTTGAAATGACGCAACATAAGTGAGCGACGGCACGAGCACCTCATCGCCCGGCCCCACTCCGCATCCCTGCAGCGCGAGTTGCAACGCGGCCGTGCCGTTGGCGACGCACGCCACCGGCCGCCCAAGATAGGCGGCGAGTCCTTCCTCAAAAGCTTTCACCTCGGCACCCATGCCGAGAAAAGTGTTGAGGAGCGGCCGCTGCACGGCTTCGCGCTCGACCTCTCCGAGGCTCGCCTTGGAGAGACGGACATGGCGGGTTGCGGATGTCATCGGGCGTCCGTGTTCAGTGTCTTGCAGCGGCAAGCGCCTGCGCGATGTGCTCGCGTCGCCACACGCCGACACGGCGAACATTGCGAGCATCCGGCCAGTCGTTGATCCACAAGTCCGGCTGCGGAAAATGGAACGGCGCCTGCGTCAAATCCAGTTCGCGAAATCCGCCGGACGCGATGTCCGTATTGTCCCGTCCGGTGATGTAGCTCGACAGAGCGGCATAATGGACATCGGAGGCGGCAAAGTTTCGCAGTGCCAGACGGATATCATCGAAGCTCAAATGCGCCAGACAGTCGCGGCATAACCACAGGTCGGATGTCGGAAACGGATCCGCCGTGATGTCAAGGAGACGAAAACTGCACTGCTCGTTCTCGAATTTACTCTTCAGCTTTTCGACGAGGGCCGGAACGATGTCGGCACCGACATACCTCATGCCATCCGGAAAATTGACGCGCTTCATCCAGTTCCAATCGCCACATGGCGCATCGAACAAGGCACGGACCTGCCTGTCCGTCAGCAGCTTTTCGAATTGCAGACGAAAGGATTCCGTAAACGCCAGCGTCGAACCCGGACCGCTGGCGGATTCGCCGCCCGCATCCCACCATCCGCTCTCGTAGATCAGCGAAAAAGTCTTTCGAATGCTGGTCGATTTCGCAAGCGCCTGCCTTGTTCGTTGCATGCGCAGACGACGCATCAGCGCACCCACGAGATATCCAGGCGCGGACAACCCGCGGCTGCGAAACACCTCGATGACCTTGACGAGATCACGCATCATGACCGCCATCCCCGTCAGAGCCACGGAGCCTTGCCCGAAGCCCAGATCGCTTCGAGGTGGTCCTTGTCCCGCTTGGTGTCCATGCACTGCCAAAAGCCGTCATGGCAGTAGGCATTAAGCTCTCCGGCGCGGGCCGCGGTTTCGAGCGGTTCCTTTTCCAGAACCGTCTCATCGCCGGCGATGCGATCGAGGAAGCGGTTTTCGCAAACGAAGAATCCGCCATTGATCCAGCCGGTATCGACATGCGGCTTTTCGCGGAATTCCGTGACCCGCGAACCGTCGAGGGAAAGCTCACCAAACCGCGCGGCCGGGCGCACCGCCGTGACCGTCACCTCTTTGGCGTTCTTGCGGTGATGGGCCAGCAGATGGTTCAGATCGACGTCGGCCACCCCGTCCCCGTAGGTGAGCAGAAACGGCTCGCCATTCAGATAGGGCGCGAGGCGCCGCAGGCGACCGCCTGTCATGGTAGACAATCCGGTATCGACCAGCGTCACCCGCCAGTCCACGGCCGGCGTATCGATACGCTCGATCGCTCCGCTTGCAAGATCGATGGTGAAATTGCTGCCGAGAATGCGGTAGTTCCAGAAATACTCCTTCACCACCTCGGCTTTGTATCCGAGCGCCAGATAGAAATCCTTGAAGCCGAACTTCGCATAGCGATTCATGATGTGCCAAAGGATCGGTAAACCTCCGATCGGCACCATGGGCTTCGGGATCGTGCTGTCGACATCGGCGATCCGTGTTCCGAACCCGCCCGCCAGAATAACGACCTTCATCTTCAGCCCCTCTAAAGCCCCGCCTGCGCGCGCATTGTTAGCCATTCGCTCTTCGACGTCGTTGGCTGCGGCCGCTCGCGAACGACATCGGCAAAGTCCCGTTTCTTTTCCGCGACGACGATCTGATGATCGCGCAGATGCGGCGCCACGGAGAGAGCAATCCGCTGTATCATCCCCCGCAGCCCCGTATATCTGCGCCGCCGCGTAATCTGGCCTGCCTGATCGAGCGAATAATCACCCTGCTCGCGATCGAAATAGCGATGCTCGACAACCGCGAAGCCTGAATATTCAAGATAGAAAGCCAGCTCGTCGCGCGAGAATTCGCGGAAATGCGGCCGCCAATCGCCACGATAGAACATGCTCGAACGCAGCGGGTGGATGTTCGGACTGATGCCGCGACGCGCCATCTGATAGACATAGGCAAATGATGTGACGTTGTCGGTGGTGATGACGAGCTTGCCACCGGTCTGCATAGACCGGCTGATGGCGTCGAGACACGGGGTTGGATTGGTCAAATGCTCGATCACATCGAGCAGCAGCACGCAATCGGCACCCCGGACCGGCCACTCCCGCGCTTCGGATGCGGCAACGAAGTCAGGGTCGAGTTCGGTTTCGAAACATTCGCCGCCAAGGCCAGCCATCGCATCGCGATAGTCAGGTGAGAATCCGAGGCCCACACCCAGATACGAAAAATTCTGCGGAAAGAAATGCCGCAGAACCTTGATCATCGTGCCCGGATAGGGACCGACATCGACCACAGACCGAAAATCAGGACAATGCTGCTTGATCGCGGCCACCACATTCCAGAAGCGGACGAGGCTCACGAGAACGGAGTGCTTCCCCTTGACGTCCGCCGCTTGCGCGGCGTCCTCGTCGGCATTTTCCCAAGGGAACGGCTGATAGCCGGCCGCGTATCGCGCAAAAGAATCAAACGCCGGTTGCCGCGCTTCCATCACCCGAGAACCCTCTGATCGTCGCCGGCGGGCCAGCAGGGGCGCGACCAGTCGAACTGAAAGCGGCCGACATCGGCACGGTCCTGCTCCGCCGGATCGTGCTCGATATCCGCCACGTTCAGGACGATGCTGGTGTCCGCCGCAATCCCCCTGAAGCCAAGCCAGAGACCGGGCGGCACAGTGAGGCGCGCATACGAACGTGGACCCAATTCAAACCGCCGCCCCATGCCGCTGTCATCGTCGACGGCGGCAAAGCTGACGCAGCCCACTGGCACCACCAGGTTGAGCGTCATCCGGCGATGACGCTTCCAGGCTTTGGTCGCGCCCGGCTGCACGAGCGAAAAATAAGCTTCGCCGAACCCGGAGAACCCCGGATCGCTACACCGCATCGCGTGCATCACATCACCCGCTTCGAGCGGAATGATCTTCAGCGGCGTCAGGACAACCTGATCTAGTCGCATGCCCAAGCGATCCCACGTGTCCGCGCAAGGCTTTCATAGCGTTCAATCTGCGCACCGGTCAGCGCAAGCACGCTCTCGCGCCGGTCTTTGCGATAGTAGCCGTCGTACCACTGTCCGGTCAGTTCGATCATTTCCTGGAAATCGAGCGTCGGGCGCCACTTCAGATGCGCAAACGCCTTGTCGCAGTTGAGTTTCAGCAATCCTGCTTCGGCGACACCGCCGGCCGGCCGCGCGATCTGGTAGCGCGCCTCACCCGACCACACGCCGGCCAGCGCGGTGATCACATCGCCAACGGAATGATCCTGCACCAGCGGCGGCCCGAAATTGAACGCTTCGCCATTCAAGGTCGCCCGCTCCGCCAAGAGAATCCCGAGCCACAAATATCCCGACAGCGGTTCGAGAACATGCTGCCATGGACGGGTCGCATCGGGATTGCGCACCTCGACAGTCCGATCCTGAGACCAGGCCCGGATGCAATCCGGGACAATGCGATCCTCCGCCCAGTCCCCGCCGCCGACGACATTGCCGGCCCGTCCGACGGCAACGCGAACCTGGCTATCCGCCGCACTGAAAAACGAGGCATGATAACTGCGGATGACAAGTTCGGCAGCGCCCTTGGACCCGCTGTAGGGGTCTTTGCCACCGAGCCGATCCGTCTCGCGATAGCCCCAGACCCATTCGACGTTGTCGTAACACTTGTCGCTGGTGATCAGCACGACGGTGCATGGATGCTGCGGCAAACGCAATGCCTCGAGCAGATTGCAGGTGCCCATCGCATTCGTCTCGAACGTTTCGAGCGGCGAGCGATAGGAACGCCGAACCAGCGGCTGCGCCGCCAGATGGAACACGAAATCGGGCTTGACCTCGGCGACAAGCCCGGCGACCGCTTCGGCGTTCCGGATATCCATCCGCCGGTCGTCGATCTCGGCGACGAGCCCAAGCTCCGAGAAGTGAGAAGGCTCGGTCGGAATGTCGACCGAGAGGCCGATCACCCTAGCACCGAGCCGCTGCAGCCACGCGGTCAGCCACGATCCCTTGAACCCGGTGTGCCCCGTCACGAGCACGACTTTCCCGGAAAACGCTTTTGCGAGTTTGTTTGATGAGGGCATGGTCAAATCTTGCGCAGCGTGACGCGCAAATCCTGGATCAAGCTTGAAATGAAATAGTTTCCGAGCAACCCCGTCACTCTTTTGCTCCAGCGGCTCTTGACCGCAATCTCGCCGACTCCCGGTATCAGCAGATAAGGGTTGAACGGCACGACAATGAACGCCTCTTCAATGATCGAGAAACGCGCCTTCGAATAATAGGGGCGCGATCGGCAATACGGCGATTCCGGATCGAAGAACTGGAACGTCGTCTCATGGAACGTATGCCGGTGCGTCGGGTCGGCCGCCGCACACCAGCTATTCCAATACGGCACGCTGACGCGGCAGATGCCGCCCGGTCGCAAGATTCGCCAGATTTCCTCGAGAGACGGAATGAACTCGTGGAGATGCTCGAGAACGTCATAGATCTTGATCTCATCGACACTTCCGTCCGCCCATGGCCACGGGCGAACCTCAAGATCGTGCACGCAGTCGATGCCAGGAAGCGCAGCCACATCGTGATTGACCCAGCCCGGCAGAATGTCCGTCCCGGCGCCGATATTGAGCTTGATGCCGTTGCTTTGCGTCATAATGTCAGCAGCCTGTGAAAACGCGCCGCCATGGCAACGTCACTGAAATTTGCGATGGCGCCCCGCGCGGCATGGACCCTGCCGCGCACCGCTTCCGGATCGCGCAAATGCGCCTCCAGCGCGCGGGCGATATCGGACGGAGATTCCGGTGGCACGAGAAGCGCGGTCTCCGCGCTCATGAACTCTGTCGTACCCCCGACAGTCGTCGCCAGTACCGGCGTTCCGACAGCCATGGCCTCCGCCGCAGAAAGCCCGAACCCCTCGAAATCCTTGGTCGCCAGAACCAGTAGATCGAATTCCGAAACGATCGATGGCGCCGGCGCGTCGATATAACCGGTGAACACGATCTGCCCGGCAAGATCGAGGCGTTCGGCCATGGACCGTAGCCTGTTTTTTTCATCGACTGCTCCCTCACCGACGATGATCAGCCGTATGCGCGCCCGCGACTCCTCGGGCATCTCCGACACCGCGAGCAGAACATCTTCATGTCCCTTGTAGCGTTCGATCCGCCCCATCATACCCAGCGCGATCTCGCCATCCTTCAATCCCCAACTCTGCCGTAAACCGGCACGGGTCGGCGGCTCGGTGGGAAGGCGAATGCCATTATGGATGACGCGGATCGGATTCCGTTCGGTATCGAAAGCGCGTAGCCGAACCAGCGTTTCGCGCGTGGCGCGCGACACCGCAACAATATCCGTTGCCCAGTTTTGCACGGCCCTGTCAACGGCACGCTCGAACCAGACGCGGCCGGCTGAATAAGGCGC
>JAHBZF010000080.1 GCA_019635575.1 Pseudolabrys sp.
TTTCGATCCGATCGAGGTGCTGATCCTGCCGCGCATTCTGGCACTGATCATCGCCGTGCCGATCCTGACGTTTCTCGGTTCGATGGCGGCGCTTTACGGCGGCGGTCTCGTCGCTTGGCTCTATGGAGGCATCGCGCCCGAGGTATTCCTGTCGCGCCTGAAGGAATCGATCTCGCTTGATCATTTCAAGGTCGGCATGATCAAGGCGCCGTTCATGGCGCTGGTCATCGGCATCGTCGCCTGCGTGCAGGGCATGGAAACGAAAGGCTCGGCGGAATCGCTCGGCCAGCAGACGACCGCGTCGGTGGTCGAATCGATCTTCCTCGTCATCGTCCTCGACGGCTTCTTCGCCATCTTCTTCGCGTCGATCGGGATGTGACGATGGCGCAAGGAGAACGAGAGGAAACGGCAGCCAGGCCGGCGCATCCGGAGACGGTGATCCGCGTCCGCGATCTCGTCGTCGGGTTCGGCCGCAAGCTGATCATCAACCACCTCGATCTCGACGTGTACCGCGGCCAGATCCTCGGCTTCGTCGGCGCATCCGGCGCTGGCAAGTCGGTGACGATGCGCACCATCATCGGCCTGTTGCCAAAGCAGTCCGGCACCATCGAGGTGTTTGGCGTCAATCTCGATACCGCCACTCCGGAGCAACGGCAGGCGGTGGAGCGGCGCTGGGGCGTGCTGTTCCAGAACGGCGCATTGTTTTCCTCGCTGACCGTGCGCCAGAACATCCAGTTCCCGATGCGCGAATATCTGCGCCTGTCGGAACCGCTGCTCGACGAGCTGGCGGCCGTGAAGCTGGAGATGGTCGGCCTCAAGCCGGACGTCGGCGACAAGTATCCGTCGGAACTGTCCGGCGGCATGACCAAGCGCGTCGCCCTGGCGCGGGCTTTGGCGCTCGATCCGGAAATCGTGTTTCTCGACGAGCCGACCTCGGGCCTCGACCCGATCGGCGCCGGCGATTTCGACGAGCTGATCGCCACATTGCAGCGCACTTTGGGCCTTACGGTTTTCATGGTAACCCATGACCTGGACAGCCTGCACACCGTGTGCGACCGCATCGCCGTGATCGGCGACGGCAAGATCCTCGTGGACGGGCCGATGGAGACGATGCTCGCGTCCGACCATCCGTGGGTGAAGGAATATTTTAGCGGCAAGCGTTCGCGGGCGCACGCCGCGCGGCGGCGCTCGGCTTGAACGGGCTGCGGAGACGGCGATGGAAACCAAGGCTTCTTACACGCTGATCGGCTTCTTCACCCTCGCGGTGATGGTCGGCATTTTCGGTTTCGTCTACTGGTTCCAGAATCTCGGCGGGGTCGCCGAGCGCGCCACGTTCCGTATCGTGTTCGACAGTTCGGTGTCGGGGCTGCGCACCGGCTCGGCGGTGATGTTCAACGGCATCCGCATCGGCGAAGTCACGACGCTGCAACTGGTCCCGGACAAGACCGAACGCGTGGTGGCGACGATCCTGGTCGACAAGAGCGCGCCGATCCGCGACGACACCATCGTCGGTCTTGAGTTCCAGGGGCTGACCGGTATCGCCGCCGTGGCGTTGTCCGGCGGCACGGCGTCCAAGCCGCCGCTCGTCGGCTCCAAGGAAAACCCGCCGGTTCTGACCGCCGACCGTTCGGCGACCCAGGACGTGACGCAGGCCGCGCGCGAGGTGCTGCGCCGGGTCGACAAGCTGATCGCCGACAACGAGAAGAGCCTGCACGATACGATGACCAATATCGACACGTTCACGGCGGCGCTGGCGCGCAATTCGGCCCGGATCGACAGCGTGCTCGCCGGCATCGAGACGCTGACCGGCGGCAAGGACGGCAAAGGCGGCGAGATCGGCGATGCGGCGCGCTCGTTCACCGAGGCGGCGCAGTCGCTCAAGACCCTGTCCGACAATCTCGACAAGCGGACCGCGGATATTTCCAGCGGCATCAACCGGCTGTCGGGAACGGGAACGCGCGAGATCGAGGCGCTGTCGACCGATGCGCGGCGGACGCTGGGCGAACTGGAACGCACCATCCGCAACCTCGACCGGAACCCGAGCCGGGTGCTGTTCGGCGGCGAGAACCGCGCCGTGCCGGAATATAACGGTCGTCGCTAGTCGCTAATTAGCTGGAATCTCTTGCATTTCCATCACGGGATAACCGCCGCGGGCGGCTGCCGCGCGCCGTAGCCGCGTCCTAGAATGGCACGCAGAATCGGGTGCGCGGACCATGTTCCGGCGCGCCCCGAGAATCGTTGTCTGGTTCCCGTTCCGCCTCTAAGAAGCGGCGACGAATGCGGATGAATCGCGGTTGCTCGCGGGAACTGGTATGAGGCGGGCTGGTTGTCGGTCGTGAGGTTGGCAGAGGCGATGGGGCTTTTCCCCCGGTATAAGCGTGCCGCGCGTGTCGCGGGCGCGGCGATTTTGGCGGCGTTGCTCGCGGGATGCTCCGGGCTCGGCTCCAAGGCGCCGCCGCCGACCTATGAGCTGATGGCGGTGCAGTCGTTCCCGCGCGGGGTCGGCCCGATCCGCGGCCAGCTCATCGTCGCCGAGCCGTCGGCGCTCGCCCTGCTCGACAGCGACCGCATCATGGTCCGGCTCGCCAATGGCCAGACCGAGCAGCTTGCCAATGCCCAGTGGGAAGACCGGCTGCCGAAGCTCCTGCAGGCGCGCATCATCCAGTCGTTCGAGAACGGCCGCCGGCTGCGCGCCGTCGGCAAGCCGGGCGACCGGCTGGTGGCCGACTATCAACTGCTGATCGACGTGCGCGCGTTCCAGATTTCCGCCGACAGCAACACTGCCGATATCGAAATCGCCGCGAAGATCGTCGGCGATCGCAGCGGTCGCATCCGCGCCGCGCGGGTGTTCAAGGTCAGCGTCGCGACCGACAGCACCGAAGGCCCGGCCGCCGTCGCCGCGCTCAATGACGCCTTCAACCGCGCGGTGGTGCAACTGGTGCTGTGGACCACACGGGTTATTTGACGCGCTTCCGGCACAGCCAAAATAAAAACGGGCGCCGCGAGGGCGCCCGTTTCTCGTTTGGGGCGAGGCTCAAGCCTATTCGAAGCGGCCGGCGGCGTGCGCCAGCATCGTATAGACCTTGCCGGTCTCCGAAGTGAGATAGGTGCGGGCGACCACCTGGCCGCGATCGTCGCGCGACACCTCGTCGAGCAACTGTTCGAACTCGGCGATGTAGCGATCCACCGTCTGCTTGAACTCGCGGCTCTCGCGATACTTCGTGCGGATTTCGTCGAACGCCTTCTGGCCCTGCAGCGTGTAGAGCCGCCGGGTGAAGACGTTGCGCTCGCCGCGCTTGTAGCGGTCCCACAGGTCGATCGCGGCCTCATGATCGATCATCCGCGCGATATCGACCGAGAGCGAATCCAGCGACTCGATGCTGTGGCGTGGCTGGCGCTCCTCGTTGCGGCCGAAGTCGGACCGTGGCGCGTCGCGGCGCGGCTGCTCGCGCAGCGACGCGGGCTCGCTTTCCTCGCGTGAGGCGCGGCTCAGGAGATCGGTGAGCCAGCCCTTGTTGCCGTTGCCGGCATTCGCGGGCGTTGCTGGTTCGCTGCGGCGCGGAGCGAAGCCCGGAGCCGGCTCGCTGGCGCGCGGAGCCTGATAGCTTGGCGGCTCGATGCGTTCCTGCCGTTCCGGGCGCTCAATTCGTTCCGGACGCTCGACACGCTCCTGACGCGGGGCGGGCGGCGGCTCCGGCGCGCGCATCGGCGGACGCGGTGCATCGGCCCGCCGCGTGACGGCGGCGACCTGCTCCTGCACCCGGCGCGGCTGCTGCGGTTCGACGGTGTCGAGGGTGCGGCCATGGCGGGCGACAATGCGGTTGAGCTCGGCCAGCGCCTCGATCTGGTCGACGATGACGCGGCGCATCTGCGACGCGCTTTCCGATGCCTCCTGCGGCAGTTCGAGCACGCCGCGGCGCAGTTCGGCCCGCGTCGTTTCCAGCTCGCGCTGCATCTCGCTGGTCATCTGCTTCATGCTGCGCACCGTTTCGGCGAAGCGCTCGTTCGCTTCGGCGAAAATCGCCTCGGTGTTGCCGGCGACCTGCTCGTAGACCGCGCGCATGGTCTCGGCCGTGCGCTGGCCTTCCTCGGTCGTGGAGGAGCGCATCCGCGCGAACTGTTCCTCGGCCGAGGCGCGCACGCGGTTGAGCTGTTCTTCGGTCGAGCTGCGGACGCGGTGGAATTGCTCCTCGGTGGCGTCGCGCACCTGCTCGAATTGATCGGTGAGCGCGCGGGTGCTCTCGCTGCTGCTGTCGGCGATGATGCGGGCGATGTCGCGGGCGCGGCCCGATGCCGCTTCCAGCGACTGGTCGAGCAGGCCCTGGAACCGCTGCAGGCGATCGTCGAGATCGCCGGTGCGGGCGTCGAGCGCCGATACCAGCGAGTCGAGCGTGCCGCTGCGCGCCTCGACGAATTGCGCGGCGCGCTCGTTGCTGATGCCGACCAGATTGACGGCGTCGGCGAGCGTGCGGCCGTGGTTCTCGAACTGGGTCGAGATCTGGCCGAGGTCTCCGACCAGCCGCGTGCTGAGATCGCGGAAGCCGTTGACGCTGTCTTCCATCCGCGCGTTGACGGCGCCGTGGGTCTTGCTCACCTCGGTCATCGCCGCGACGAAGTCGGCGACGCGCGTCATCATCGTGTGTTCGAGCGTGTTGATGTTCTCGTGCGAGCCGCTCAGGACTTCCTGCAGCAGCAGGTTGGCTTCGCGCAGCCGCTCGAACAGTCCGGTCGTGTCGGTGCGCAGCATGCCGTGGGTTTCGAGCAGTTCGTTGACGGTCTGTTGCGCCGTCTGCCGCGAGTGCTCGATCGCCGAAGTCGAGGCATCCTGCAGTGTCGAAAGCGTGCGCTGCACGGAATCCGCGGCTGCTTCGCCGGCCAGCGTGATGTTGCGCGCCACCTGATCGCCGTTGGCGGCGATGCTGTAGGAGAACGCGGCAGCCTTGTCCTCGATCGACTGCACGGCGATCTCGCTCGCCCGCGAGATTTCGCTGGCGAACGTCGATCCCTTCTCGGTCAGCGCGGCGATCACCGCGCCGCTCTTCTCGTTGAGCAGGTCGGTCATCTCGCGGGTGCGGGAGCTGACCGTCTCGGCGATCTCGTCCGCCTTGCCGGTGAAGCTGCGTGCCACCTCGGCGCTGACATTGCGCAGCGTGTGCTCGACCTCGCTGGCATTGCCGCGCAACGCCTCGGTGGTGGTGAGGGTGAGCTGGCTGAGGGATTTCTCGGCCTCGCTGGCATTGCTCTTGATCGACTGCGCAAGCTGTTCCATGCGCGTGTGCAGGGCTTCCGCGGCCGCTTTGGTGCGGGTCTCGATCTGGCTGGTGACGGTTTCCGCGCGGCCGACCAGCAGTTCCTCGAACCGGCCGATGCGCTGGTCGAGCGTGTTGGCGACGTCCTGGGCGCGGCCGCCGAGCGTCTGGTCGATCTCGGTCATACGCGAGCCGAGCTTTGCCGAGACTTCGTTGCCGCGCTGGTCGATCAGGTTGCCGATTTCGCTGATACGGCGGTCGAGCGCGCCGACCACTTCCTTGCCGCCTTCGGCGAGGGTGGTGGCGATGTTGAGCACGCGGCTGCCCATGGTGGTTTCGAACTGGGCGAGGCGGTTATCGAGGGTGCTTTCGACTTCGCTGGTCTTGGCGCCGACGCGGCTGTCGAAGCTGTCGACATAGGTGCGCATCGCGTCGGTAACTTCGCCGGTGCGGTCGGACAGCCGCTGCAGCAGTTCGCCGCCGTAGGTTTTCACCGTGCTGTCGAATTCGGCGATGTTGCGCGAGATCAGCGTGCCGAGCATCGCGGTATCGCGCGAGATCTTGTCGCTCAGCACCGTGCCGTTCTGCCGGAAGGTGGTCTCGAACGCCTGCTGGCGTTCCGTCAGCATCTGGCTGATGGCGCCGCTGCGTTCCTCCATCAGCGAAGCGAGCTTCTCGGCGTTCTGCGTAAAGGTTTCCGCCGCCGCGCCGCCGCGGGTGAGGATGGTTTCGGTGACGCGGCTGCCGGTCTGCTCGATCTTCGAGACGACGTCGCCGCCGCGCAGGTTCAGGTCGAGCACCAGCGTTTCGCCAGCCGACTGCAGCGAGGACTTGATCTCGTCGATGCGGCCGGTGATGTCCTGCGCCGTGCGGGTGCCGGCGTGGACGATCGCCTCGCTCATCTCCTGCGAGCGGTTCGCCATCAGGTCGACCATGCCGGTGGACTGTTGGGCGAAGTTCTGCGCCGCCTGTTCCATGCGGCTCGCCATAAGCTGCTGCACGCTCGTGGCGATCTCGTTGAAATCGGTGCGGACCTTGTCGGTCTTGAAATCGAGGCTGCCGGTGAGCTGGTCGGTCGCAAGACGGATCGCGCCGGAGGTTTTCTCGCTGGTGCTTTCCAGTCGGTCGAGCAGGTTGCCGCCGCGCTCGCCGAGCGCGTCGATCATACTGTCGCCGGCGTGCCCAAGCGCGAGGGTGATGTGCTCGCCCTTTTCCGTCAGCGTGCGGGTGATCCGCTGCGCCACGTCGTTGACTTTCTCCGCGACCACATCGCCGATCGAGTTCAGATCCTGGCTGATGGTCTGGTGCGTGCTGGAGATGGTGGTGCGGACCTTTTCCGCCTGCACGACCAGTTGGTCGCGCTGTGCGGCGAGTTCGGTGAGCAGCACGCGGATGCGCACTTCGTTGTCGTTATAGGCGCGCTCCAATGCCGCGACTTCGTTGTGCACCAGCGCCTCGAGTTCGGCCGCGCGGGCGAGCGCGCGCTCGACGCCGTCGCCCATGGCGGCGACTTCGCGGCGGATGGCGTGACCGACGGTGACGACGGATTCCTTCGCCGCGACTTCCGGCTCGGCGAGGCGCATCGCCACTTCCGCCATGGTCTGGGCGATCAGCCGCAAGTCCGCGGCGCGCGCCAGCATGTGGGCGATGGCATAGGCGAAGAAGACGGGGATCAGGAAGCCGGCGCCGATGGCGAGCCACGGAACGAGGCCGGCGCCGGGTTCGGCGAGCAGCGTCGCGATCTCGCCGCGATAGAGATAGGCGATGGCGCCGCCGCCGACGAGCCACAGCGCGGCGAACACGCTGGCGACGACGTAAGCGGTGCGGCGGGTGCGGTTTTGCAGCGCATGCAGCATCGCGCCCATGGCGGCACGATCATCGTTGGCGGCGCGCTTCACCGGCGGAACGTCTTTGCTCCAGTCGGCGGCCTCCGGCTGATCGTGAAACAGATCGGCGACGACGGGCGGAGCGGGTGGGGCCTGCGGCTCCAATGGCGGGACGCTGCGGGTTTCCGCATCGCGTGCGTTGATCGCGTCCGCGATCGCGGACAAGGCTGCTTCGGTGGGATCAGCCTTGATCGGTTGGTTCGCCATGGACTTCGTCTCACTCACTGAACGCCGACAGAACGGTCCGGGCGCGCGCAAAAATGCCGCGACCGGTCATACGCGGATGACCGTCTTACGACGACAACGGAGGTTTCGGCCACAACCCGCTGCCGCGTAAACCAATTTACCGGCTTGGCGGAACAATGAAAACCGCGCCGGTAAGGTCTCTTTAATCATCCTTAACGGCGCCGTTAACCATAGTCTTTCGGCGCGGGGCTTGGGGAGCCGCGTGGAGCGAAGCCTTAAGCCCGACATGGTTAGTTTCGGTGTGATGGAAAAGGCCCCCCAACCCGCGATCCTCGATCTGACCCACCTCGAGGCCATGACTTTTGGCGACCGCGGGTTGCAGGACGAGGTGTTGCGGTTGTTCCTGGCCCAGGTCCGTTCGCTGCGGGAGCGGCTGGCGGAGGGTGCCCAGGACGCTCTGGCGGTCCATAGCATCAAGGGCGCGGCCCGAGGGGTCGGCGCAGGCGCTGTGGCGGCAGCGGCCGAGCGGGTGGAACAGGCCGAGGTCGGGGCGGTTGCGGACCTTGATGCCGCGCTCGCCGCGGCGGAAACCGCCATTGCGGCCCATCTGCAATCATTTTAAGCTTAAAATGAATCGACTGGCCTCCGGCCGCCCGAGCCGATATAGGGGGCCGTCTCCGGCTCACCTTTTTCCCTCATCAGCAGCCTTATTTTCATGCCCCAGATCACGTTTACCGACTCCCAGGGCAACTCCCGCACGGTCGAAGGCGACATCGGCGCCACCGTGATGGAGACTGCCATCAAGAACAATGTTCCGGAAATCGAGGCGGAGTGCGGCGGCGCCTGCTCCTGCGCCACCTGCCACGTCTATGTGGACGAGGACTGGCGCGAGAAGGTCGGCGGTCCGAGCCCGATGGAAGAGGACATGCTCGATTTCGGCTACGACGTGCGGCCGAATTCGCGGCTGTCGTGCCAGATCAAGATCACTGCCGACCTGGACGGCCTGAAGGTCGCCACCCCCGATCGGCAAGCGTAATAACGAAGCCTGACGGACGCCTGACGCGATGACGGACGTGATCAAGACCGATGTGATGATTGTCGGCGCCGGCCCGGTGGGCCTGTTCGCCGTGTTCGAACTGGGCCTGCTCGACATCAAGGCGCATCTGGTCGACATCCTCGACAAGATCGGCGGCCAGTGCGCCGAGCTCTATCCGGAAAAGCCGATCTACGACATTCCCGGCCTGCCGAAGATTTCGGCGCAGGGGCTGGTCGACAATCTGATGGAGCAGATCAAGCCGTTCTCGCCGCAGTTCCATCTCAACGAGATGGTGGAGAAGGTCGAGCGCATCGGCGATCCCTTGTTCCGCGTCACCACCAATGCGGGGCAGGTGTTCGAGTGCAAGGTGCTGGTGATCGCCGCCGGCGGCGGTTCGTTCCAGCCGAAGCGCCCGCCGATCCCCGGCATCGAAGCCTATGAAGCCAAATCGGTGCACTACGCGGTGCGGCAGATGGAGCAGTTCCGCGGCAAGCGCATCCTGGTCGCCGGCGGCGGCGACTCGGCGCTCGACTGGACGCTCAATCTCGCGCCGCTCGCCTCGCATCTGACGCTGCTGCATCGCCGGCAGGACTTCCGCGCCGCGCCCGACAGTGTGAACAAGATGATGAATCTGGTCGGCGAGGGGAAAATCGACCTCGTCCTCGGTCAGGTGACCTCGCTCGAAGGTCACGACGGGCAAGTGTCGGCGGCGATCGTCAAGCGTACCGACGGTTCGATCTTCAACATCGCCTGCGACGCGATCCTGCCGTTCTTCGGGTTGACCATGAAGCTCGGCCCGGTCGCCGACTGGGGCATCGCCATGCAGGACGAACTGATCCCGGTCGACACCGGTACGTTCGAGACCAACGTGCCCGGCATCTTCGCGATCGGCGACATCAACACCTATCCCGGCAAGCTGAAGCTGATCCTGTCCGGCTTCCACGAAGGCGCGCTGATGGCGCAGAAGGCGCATCGCTACGTCTATCCGGACAAGCGGCTGACGTTCCAGTACACGACCTCGTCGACGAGCCTGCAAAAGAAGCTCGGCGTCGACTGACCTCACGAACACGGGAGGCGCATCATGGCGACGATCGGTGCTCTGCTGGCGCTGCATGTGCTGGCGGCGATGTTCTGGGTTGGCGGCATGGCGTTCGCCTATACGATCCTGCGGCCGGCCGCCGGGCCGCTCGACGCGCCGGCACGGCTCGCGCTGTGGCGGCGTGTGTTCGCGAGCTTCCTCCCGTGGGTCGGCGTCAGCATCGTTGTGTTGCTGATCACCGGTTACACGATGGTGTTCCTGGTATTCGGCGGATTCAAAAGCCTGCCGCTCTATGTCAACCTGATGCAGAGCATCGGTATCGTCATGATGCTGCTTTATCTGCATCTGACATTCGCGCCGTGGAAACGGCTGAAAGCCGCGCTCGACCGCGGCGATGTGCCGGCGGCAGGCGGCCAACTCGGTCAGATCCGCAAGATCGTCGCTATCAATCTCGCGCTCGGCGTACTGGTCATCCTGATCGCGGTCAGCGGTCGCTACTGGTGATAGGACAGGCTTTCTGTCGCATCTCGTGATTGACGACTGCGACATCGTGTGCGATGGCACGCGCATGTTCACCGCGATCCGCACCACCCTTCGACTTCATGGCCCGTCCTTCTGAGGAAGGCGGGTTTTCGTCGTTCGGGTTATTGGCTGGCTGATCGTGTGATGATGTTCCAACATCAATCGACTTCTCAAAATTCCTTCTCGTCATTTGCGATGTCTCCGCGCGCGGCTTCTGCGCACGCCGCGCTGCGACTTACCGGCAGTCGTCGGGACTGACGGCAGCCCGGCGGCTGTGACTCTGCCGTATTCGCTCCTTCCGAATACATCAGACGCAGGTTCATCGCAGATGTTGACCAATCCAGAAGTGAAATATCGTCCGTTCGCCTTGCCGGTCGCGTTGACCGATCGTCAGTGGCCGTCGCGCCGCATCACCAAAGCGCCGCGCTGGGTCTCGACCGATCTGCGCGACGGCAACCAGGCGCTCGCCGATCCGATGACGGTCGAGCAGAAGATGCGGTTCTTCCGCATGCTGCTCGAGATCGGCTTCAAGGAGATCGAGGTCGGTTTTCCGTCAGCCTCGCAGACCGAGTTCGATTTCGTCCGCAGCCTGATCGAGGGGCGGCATATTCCCGACGACGTGAGCGTTCAGGTGCTGACGCAGTCGCGCGACGATCTGATCGCACGCACGTTCGAATCGCTCGACGGCGCGCAGCAGGCGATCGTGCATCTCTACAATGCCACCGCGCCGCTGTTCCGCCGCGTGGTGTTCAAGATGGACCGGGCCGGGGTGATCGACCTTGCCGTCTCGGGCGCGCGCGCCATGCTGGCGGAAAGCCGCAAGCGGCGGCAGACCCGCTGGACCTTCGAATATTCGCCGGAGACGTTCTGCTTCACCGAGCCGGACTTCGCGCTCGACATCTGCGAGCGCGTGCTCGACGTCTGGCAGCCGACGCCGGAGCATCCGGTGATCCTCAACCTGCCGGCGACGGTCGAGGTCGCGACGCCGAACGTCTATGCCGACCAGATCGAGTGGTTCTGCCGGCATATCTCGCGGCGCGATGCGGTGATCATCAGCGTGCATCCGCACAATGACCGTGGTACCGGCGTCGCTGCAGCCGAACTGGCGGTGATGGCCGGCGCCCACCGGGTCGAGGGCTGCCTGTTCGGCAATGGCGAGCGCACCGGCAATGTCGATCTGGTGACGTTGGCGCTCAACCTCTACACGCAGGGCATCGATCCGGGCTTGCGGTTCGAGGACATGCGGTCGGTGGTACGCACCGTCGAGCATTGCAATGCCTTGCCAGTGCATCCGCGCCACCCTTATGCCGGCGAACTGGTGTTCACCGCGTTCTCCGGCTCGCATCAGGACGCGATCCGCAAAGGCTTTGCGGCGCACGAAGCTCGCAACGACAGCCTTTGGGAGATGCCGTATCTGCCGCTCGACCCGGCCGATGTGGGCGGCAGCTACCAGGCGGTGATCCGGGTCAACAGCCAGTCCGGCAAGGGCGGCATCGCCTGGGTGCTGGAGCAGGACAAGGGGTTGAAGCTGCCGCGCAACTTGCAGGTCGACTTCAGCCGGCGGGTGCAAGCGCTCGCTGACGAAAGCGCGAAGGAGATGTCCGCCTCGCGCATCTGGGAGGCGTTCGTCGCCGTCTATCATCTCGATGGCGGCGAGGCTTTCGCGCTCGCCGGGTTCGAGGAGCATCGCGGCGGCCGCAACAAGACCGACCGTGTCTTCGTCGGACGTATCCGCAACGGCGGCCGCGAGGTGCCGGTGTCCGGGCGCGGCAATGGTCTGTTGTCCGGCGCCATGGCCGCGCTCAACGAGACGTTCGGGCTTGGTCTCGACGTGGTCGATTTCCAGGAGCACGCGCTGCGGCGCGGGGCCGACGCGCAGGCGGTCGCCTATCTCGAATGCCGGACGCCCGATGGGCGAACGGTGTTCGGCGTCGGAATCGACGAGGATATCGCCACCGCTTCGGTGAAAGCGGCGATCAGCGCCGCCAACGCGGTCTGATACGGTAAAGACGGGAGTGGGGGTGTGTCCCGCTCCCGTCGATTTATTGCGGTGTCGATGCCGCCGGCGGCGCGGTCGGCGGGGTCAGCGGCGCTAGCGGCGCGGCCGTCACATCGGGCGGCGTCGGCAGATCGAGCACGGCGCGCGCCATCGGCAGCGCGGCGTCCGCCATCACAGCGTGGCCCTCGGCGGTCGGATGGATCGCGCCGCCGTAAAGCGCGCTGACGATGCCCCACATCGCGTCATGGATGTCGCGCGGCTTGAGCAACGCCGGCAGTCCCTGCGGGTAGGTCATCGCCGTGAAATAGCTGTCGTTGGCGGTGCGCACCCAGCGCGCGCGCGACGCATAAGGTCGGTAGTCCGACGCGCGCATGTCGCAGGCGAGCGGACCGTCGGGCGCCACGGTCTGGTCCTGCTCGAAGCTGTCGCCGGTCTGCGAGAAGCATTTCCGGTCGAACGCCGGATCGGTGTCGGCGCGCACGCAGAAGCCGTGCTCGGCGAAAGCCTGCTGATGGGCGTCGACGAAGCTCATGCTCTCGCTCGCCTTGTCATTGCAGAGAATGCCTTCGCCGCAGGTGGCAAGCGCCTTGACCGCGGGCAGAAACCGCTCGCTCACGAAGGCGGCGACCGGCTGCAGCCGTTCGGGCTTGGCGTCGAGCGCCGGATGAACGTCGAAGCCATCGCGGCCACTGGCGCATACGTTATCAGGACCCTGCAAGGCCGGGTGTCCGTAGCTGACATAGACGACGCGCCGCAGATTGCCGCCGACCAGCGGTTTCAGCGCCGTGCGCAGCTTCACGAACGAGGCGGGCAGGGTCTTGCGCAGGATGTCGTTGGATTCCTGTGGTGAAACCACCAGATCCCCGCGTCGCGACAGTTCACGCTCGGCGGTGTCCTCGATGATGACGTTGCCGACCAGCCCGGCGAACTTGATGTCGTTGGCACCGATGGTGAGGAACATCAGATCGACACTGCGGCCGGCACGGCGGACGATCCCCTCCAGTTGCCGCACCTGCGCGGGACTGCTGCTGGCGCATGAGCCCTGCAGTGGGCATTCGCGCGCGGTCTGCGACCCGAGCAGTCCCTCGGCGATGGTCGCGCCGCTGCAGGCGAGCGGTACATAGGTCACCGCGATCTGCGGATTCTCCACCGCGAGCGCCAGCGCCGCGCGCATCTGGTAGCCGTAAAGCGAGGCGTGACACGCGGCGTTCATCCAGCGCGCGCCGTGGCGCTGCCAGTCCTGCGTCGCGGCGGTGGAGGTTGCCGCTGCGCCGGGCGTCGTGTCGGCAGCAGCCTCGCAGGATTTATCGCCCCGAAAGCCGGCACGGCCGGGGCGATAATACTGGCTGTTGCTGGTGCCGAGGAAACGGCGGAAGCAGAAGCCTTCCTCGCTCAAGGCGATCGGCTTGTCCGGATTGCCTTCACCGGCGGCGATCGAATCGCCGAGCCCGGCGATCAGCAGATCGCGCACGCGGATATCGGTTTCGGCATGCTGCACCGGTCCGTCTTTCGGGATTGCATCGACGACCACACGAGTCACGACGCCGGCCGGCACCCGCGTGGTGATCTCTTCCTCGCAGCCGATGGTCAGTTCCTGCTTGGCGTCGGTGTTGTTCTGCAAGGTCCAGGCGCAGGTCGCGCCGGGTGGCGCTGTGCCGGCGAAGGTGATGCGCACCGGGTAGTCGGCGGGCTTGAGATAGGACTCGCGCTCGCCGTCGCGGGTGCAGGTCTCGACCAGATGACCCGCCGCATCGAGGCAGAGCCGATCGACCGTGGTGCGCGCCCAGCCGCGTCCATCGGCCTCGCGCTCCAGCAGACGCTCGGCCTGCAGCACGCCGCCGGCTCGCTGCGCTGTCACCTGGCGTTGGAAATCCTCGGCCGCGCGGAAGAGCCGGAATCGGTTTTGCACCTCCCACTGGATAGCGGTGCCGGGGGTGTTCGCCTGCGGAGTAGCGGCTGGCGGGGTGGCCCCTTGAGGTGTGGCCGCTGGCGGTGTGGTGGTTTGCGGTGTGGCGATCTGCGGCGGAGCCGCTTGAGGCGCGGCTCCTTGAGGGGCCTGGGCCTGCGTAGGAGCTGCATTGACCACGAGCAGGGCGAGAACAATGAGGAGCGTCTTCGGCGTCATGATGAAACTGGATCGGAAACCGGACAAATCAACACGCTTGGAATAGCATTGGCGATGCGGCGGAAAGAGGGCTGAAAGACGGAGCAAACCGTATGACGGAGACAGTCACGACCCGCTGCTGCATCGCCGGCGGCGGCCCTGCCGGCATGATGCTCGGATTGCTGCTCGCGCGGGCCGGCGTTCCGGTGGTCGTGCTGGAAAAACACACGGATTTTCTGCGGGATTTTCGCGGCGACACCGTTCATCCCTCGACGCTCAACCTGATGGACGAACTCGGGCTGCTCGACGATTTCCTGCGCCGCCCGCATAACCGCGTCACCACACTGACCGGACAGATCGGGCCGGAACGCGTGACCATTGCCGATTTCCGCCATGTGCCGACCCGCTGCAAGTTCGTCGCGCTGATGCCGCAATGGGATTTCCTCGATTTCATCGCCGATACCGCGCGGCGTTATCCATCGTTCGATCTGCGCATGCAGGCGGAAGCAGTCGCGCTGATGGAAGACAACGGCAAGGTCACGGGCGTTCGCGCGAACATGCCGGATGGCGACCTCGCGATCCATGCCGATCTGGTGATTGGGGCCGATGGCCGCCACTCCACGTTGCGTCAGGCGGCGGCGCTCGCGGTGGACGACATCGGCGCGCCGATGGACGTGTTGTGGTTTCGCCTGTCGCGGCACGCGGACGACCCGGAGGAAACCTTCGGCCATCTTGAGTCCGGCCGGATGATGGTGATGCTCAATCGTGGCGACTACTGGCAATGTGCCTATGTCATCGCCAAGGGTAGCATCGACCAGTTGAAAGCGAAGGGATTGCCGGCGTTTCGCGACACGGTGGCGGCGATGTCGCCGTTCGTTGGCGACCGGCTTCATGAGATTTCCGACTGGGATCATGTCAAGCTGCTGACGGTGGCGGTTGACCGGCTGCGGCGCTGGTGGCGACCAGGGTTGTTGTGCATCGGCGATGCGGCCCATGCGATGTCGCCGATCGGCGGCGTCGGCATTAATCTGGCGATCCAGGATGCGGTGGCTGCGGCAAATAGGTTGGCGCAACCGCTGTACGACCGGCGCGTCACCGACGCCGATCTCGCGGCGGTGGAGCAACGGCGCACCTTCCCGACGCGCGCCACGCAGCGCGTGCAGGTGGCGATCCAGAACTCGGTCATCAGTAGCGTGCTGTCGGGAAAAACCATGCGCGTGCCGTTCGTGGTGCGTCTGCTGCAATGGATTCCGCTGCTGCGTGTCATTCCGGCCTATGTGGTCGGCGTCGGAGTCCGGCCGGAACATATCGAGACGCCCGAACGGCTATGACGGTCTGTTTCGGTCAGCGCTGCTCTGCTTCCGCGTGCCGAGCGCGACGATGGCGGCGAACGGCGCCAGCCACAGGATCCGGCTCTGATAGCGGTCGACCGGGTTGGAGAAGATGCCGCAGATCGCGGCATTGATCAGCAGTGCCGCCAGCACCAGGCCGGCGAGCATCAGCGCCTCCGGAGAAACCCAGCCGCGCCGGGCAGAGACCAGCATGCCGATCAGCAAGGCGAGCGATGCCATCGCAGTAGCGACGTGGATGGTATTGAAGCGGGCGAGCAGATCGGGAAATGGCTCCGCCTGTTGCCGCGCAGCGGCGATGCGCAGCGTCATCCCCGGCACCAGCTCGCGCAGCGCGCCGATCGCCGGAGCCATCCAGTCCTTGACCAGCGATACCTCGGTTTTCATCAGCGCAAGCTGTTTGAGCGTGGTGGTGACCGCGGTCTCCAGATGTTCCAGCGGGTATCGCCGTAGCGAGTCGAGGATGATGAATTGTGCCTCGTCGGCATAGCCGCGCCAGCCGCCCAGTTCGCCGAGCGGGTTGCCGGGCGCCCACAGCCAGTCGTCGGCGGTGGTCGGCAGCTTGGAGCGATACGGACAGAGCTTGATGTCCGGATCGGGGCAGCGATCCTCGAGATATTCGGCGACAATGCCGTCCTGCACCAGCCGGCCGAACACGAAGCTCTCGCCACCCGGCGTGAAGGCGAAGTCATCGGCGATGACAAGATTGGACAGTGGCGCGAGCAGCAGGCCCGCGCCGACGGCGAGCGAGGCCGCGAGCAGGCGCGGCTTGGGCCAGCGGTCTGACAAACGCCGGCGCACGAACGCCCACCCGGCGAGACTGACGATCAGCCCGAGACAGAGCGCGAGCGTTCCCATGTGGCTGGCGATGGCGCAGGCGATGACCGCGCCGAGCGCGACTGTCTCCCAGCGCCGTACCCGGTCGCTGCGAAACGCGAGCAGATAAAGCGACAGGATGGCCGCCGAGACGAGGATGTCGGGGATCAGCGTTCCCGCATACCAGGGGAGGCCGGTCGCGATGCACAGCGCTGTGACGGTCGCCAGCAGGATGCCAGCACCCAAAAGCTGATGCGTGCGCAATGTCAGCGCGATCAGCCAGACGCACAGCGCCGCCTGCAACGCCACATTGAGCCAGAAATCGAACGGAATGCCAGCGGCGAGAAACGCGCCGTACAGCGCCGAGCGCCCAAGCTCCAGCGTGCCCTCGAAAGGCCGCGCCAGATAACCGCCGGTGTCGGGAAACAGGATCGGAAACCCGTTCCACAGCGCCGGCAGCATCACCAGCGGCACGCAGGCGATGCCGACGGTCAGCAGCAGCCAAAATCGGCGCAACGTTGCCTGACGCAACGCCGCCTGATGCGCCAAGGCGGTGGCGGAAAAATCTGACACTGTTGCCGGCCCCAATCCGGAAGCTCCGGAGCGACCGGTCCCAAGCGCCTGTTGCTCCGAGGGAGGTAACGCAGCGCCGGGCAAAAGGTTCGCAGCCGCCTCAAGGACGAAGTGTCGCGTCGCGCCGGCGCATCGCCATCACGGCGCTTGACCGCCGCGCCGGATCGGCGAATGGTCTGGCATGTTCGTCACGTTCTTTCATGAACTTAAAAGCGCCGGCGTGCCGGTGTCGCTGCGCGAATACCTGACGCTGATGGAGGCGATGGACCGCGACCTCGCCTCGCGCCGGGTCGAGGAATTTTACTATCTGGCGCGCACCGCGCTGGTGAAAGACGAGCGCAACCTCGACAAGTTCGACCGCGTGTTCGGTCATGTATTCAAGGGGCTCGATTACGTCGCCGACGGCGTCGAGGCTGAAATCCCCGAGGAATGGCTGAAGAAGCTTGCGGAAAAATATCTGACCGAGGAAGAGAAAAAGCAGATCGAGGCACTCGGCGGCCTCGACAAGCTGATGGAGACGCTGCGGCAGCGGCTTGCCGAACAGAAGAAGCGGCATCAGGGCGGCAACAAATGGATCGGCACGGCCGGCACGTCGCCGTTCGGTGCTTACGGTTATAATCCCGAAGGCGTACGCATCGGCCAGGACGGCAACCGCAATTT
>JAHBZF010000081.1 GCA_019635575.1 Pseudolabrys sp.
GCCGATCGCTTCCGGCGTATGCGCGCCGAGAAAGATTGCACCGGCGTTGCGGATGCGTGCAGCTAACGCCTCGTCGTCAGCGGCGACGACTTCGAGATGTTCGGGCGCGATGGCATCGACCAGCGGGATCGCATCCGCGAGCGTCGGCACGGTGATGACCGCGCCGAAATTCGCCCACGACGCGCCGGCGATTTTCGCGCGGGGCAGGGTCTTGAGCTGGCTCTCGACCGCGCGCTCCACCTGCGCGGCGAGTGCCGCGTCATCGGTGATCAGGATCGACTGCGCGCTCTCGTCGTGCTCGGCCTGGGCCAGCAGATCGGCCGCGATCCAGTCGGGATTGCCGGTGGCGTCGGCGAGCACCAGCACCTCGGACGGCCCGGCGATCATGTCGATACCGACCTTGCCGAATACGAGGCGCTTGGCCGCCGCCACATAGGCGTTGCCGGGGCCGACGATCTTGGCCACCGGCGCGATGGTCGCGGTGCCGTAGGCGAGCGCGGCGACGGCCTGCGCGCCGCCGATCCTGTAAATCTCGTCGACGCCGGCGAGCGCGGCCGCCGCCAGCACCAGCGGATTGAGTTTCCCGTCCGGCGCCGGCACCACCATGACGAGCCGGCCGACGCCGGCGACCTTGGCCGGCACGGCGTTCATCAGCACCGAGGAGGGATAGGCGGCGGTGCCGCCCGGCACATAGAGGCCGACCGCCTCGATCGCGGTCCAGCGGCCGCCGAGCTCGACCCCGAGCGCATCGGTGAAGCGGTCGTCCTTCGGCAACTGCCGGCGATGGAACGTTTCGATCCGCTCCCGCGCCAGCTTCAGCGCGGCGAGGGCCTTGGGATCGCATTGCGCGGTGGCGGCAGCGATTTCGGCAGCCGGGACGCGCAGGGTCTCGGGCGTGAGGGCGAGTCGGTCGAACCGCTGCGTGTAATCGATCAGCGCCGCGTCGCCGCGTGCCTGCACATCGGCGAGGATCGCGCGCACCGCCTGCTCGACATCGGCCGACGCCTCGCGCTTGGCGCCGAGGAAGGCCCGGAACGCGGCGGTGAAATCGGCTGATTGGCTGTCGAGACGAAGCGGCATGACCTGCGCTTTAACGTGAGGGTCCAGCGGTGTCCCGCGGAACGGCGCGGGTTCGGCCTCTCGTCATTGGCGTGCCGGCGGCTTCCCCGTCAACCCCGCTTTTCGCGGCGCAGCGGAAGGGGGTCAGGCGGTGGCGGTCTGCTCGACCGGATGGTCCGGGCGGTGGGCGCAGGTCCAGGCCGGGCCGAGGTCCGCCAGTTCGGCCTCGAGGCATTCCACGGTCAGCCGCAGCGCGGCGCCACCGGAGAAGGTGAGGGTGACGGTGCCGGACGGATTGTCGGTTTCGGCGAACTCGACGGCGAGCAGATTGAGCACCTGATCCGGGCTGGCGAGGTCGATGCCCCGGCTCTGGCAGCCCAGCACCCGCTCGAACCGCAGCGCGGCCCGGCGGCGGCGGAACAGCGGCGGCTCGGCCACCGCGCTCTCCCAGTCGAACCGGTTGACCCCGATCACCAGCCGTTTTTCCCGCGGCAGCCAGATCAGGTCGGCGGTCTTGACCACTGCATCCTGGAGGTGGGTCGAGCCGATCGCGAGATCCTCCCCGTCGAGCATCACGAACTTGATCAGATCGGAAGCCGATGTGGCCGTCGATTGGGAAACCATGGCGCGCCCGTCGCTGCTGCTGTTGTTCTGGTCCCAAACTAGGCAGTCAGCCGCGTGGCGCAAGGGCCGGAACGCCCGCAGATGGCGTGCGCGGTCAGCCGCTGAGGCGTTCGATCGACGCGCCGCAGGCGGAGAGCTTTGCTTCCAGCCGCTCGAAGCCGCGGTCGAGGTGGTAGACCCGGTTCACGGTGGTTTCGCCTTCGGCAGCGAGCGCGGCGATCACCAACGACACCGAGGCACGCAGGTCGGTCGCCATCACCGGCGCGCCCTTGAGGCGATCGACGCCCTCGATGGTCGCCTTCTGGCCGTCGAGGTGGATGCGCGCGCCGAGGCGGGCCAACTCCTGCACGTGCATGAAGCGGTTCTCGAAGATCGTCTCGGTGATGGTCGAGGTGCCCTTGGCGCGGGTCATCAGCGCCATCAGTTGCGCCTGCAGGTCGGTTGGGAAGCCGGGGAACGGCTCGGTGGTCACGGTCACCGGTGCGATGCCGCCGCCATTGCGGGTGACGCGGATGCCTTCATTGGTCGCGGTGATGTTCGCGCCCGCTTGCGCCAGTGTGTCGAGCGCCGCCTGCAGCAGCTCCGGCCGCGCATTTTGCAGCATCACGTCGCCGCCGGTCATCGCCACCGCCATGGCGTAGGTGCCGGTCTCGATGCGGTCCGGCAGCACCGAATGGCGCGCGCCGTTGAGTTTGGCGACACCCTCGACGGTGATGCGCGGCGTCCCCGCGCCGGAAATCTTCGCGCCCATCTTGTTGAGGCAGTCGGCAAGGTCGCCGACTTCCGGCTCGCAGGCGGCGTTCTCGATCACCGAGGTACCATTCGCGAGCACTGCGGCCATCAGCGCCGTATGCGTGCCGCCGACGGTGACTTTCGGGAATACGATCTCGTTGCCTTGCAGGCCGCGTGGCGCGCTGGCGATCACATAGCCGGCGTCGATCTCGATCTGCGCGCCCAGCCGCTCCAGCGCCATGATGAGGAGATCGACCGGCCGCGTGCCGATGGCGCAGCCGCCCGGCAGCGACACCTTGGCCCGGCCCATGCGCGCGAGCAGCGGCGCCACGACCCAGAAACTGGCGCGCATCTTCGACACGAGGTCGTAGGGCGCGGTGGTGTCGACGATGTTGGCGGCGCTGATGTGCAGCGTCTGGTTGTCGGTGCTCTCGCCCGGACGCTTGCCGGCGATCATCACGTCGACGCCGTGATTGCCGAGGATGCGTTGCAGGAGCCGCACGTCTGCGAGACGCGGCACATTGTCGAGGATCAGCGTGTCCTGCGTCAGCAGGCTCGCGATCATCAGCGGCAGGGTGGCGTTCTTGGCGCCGGAGATCGGAATGACGCCGTTCAATTGGCGGCCGCCGGTAATACGAATGCGATCCATGTCGCCCCAACCTTGTGCCGGAGAAGTGCCGGCCCTCGTGAACACTTCCGGCAGTTATGACGATCTGCCGGTCCGGTGCAAAGGGCGCCCCACCGATATGGACAACCGGGAACCCGGCCCGCTATTCGCCGCTCGATTGCGGCGATTCTCGGACCCCGGAGGTATCCCCGGTCTGGTTAAGTTTTGTTTCTGGTTTGGCGTCCGTGTCCGTCCCCGCCCGCGCTCGCACCTGTGCCTTGCGGCGCTTGAGGTTTTCCCGAAGCGCGGCGGCCAGACGGGCTTCCCGCTGGGCGGAGGCGGATTTGGCGGGGTCGGACATTGATCAATTCTCGGATCAGGTCTCGGGCGTGGTCCTGGCGGCGGAATCGGCGAATTTCGGCCCGGAAAGGGAGCCGAAAGGGCCGCGCCGGGCCGCCTTCCGGCTCGACATATCGGCTTTGATCGGATATTCGCAAGCCCGCGTCGTTGGCCCGGCATGCCGGTCCGCCTCACGCTTGCTGCCGTAGCTCAGTGGTAGAGCACTTCATTGGTAATGAAGAGGTCGACAGTTCAATCCTGTCCGGCAGCACCATCAAAAGCCCAGCCTGAAATGCTCTTTTGAAAGCCGGGACCCGCCGGCGGCCCGTGCCGTATCCCCTCTACCATTTCGCCGCCGGATGGACCCGGTGCACGGTCACGGTGTCGCCGACGTCGATCGTCGTCAGGTCCTCGCCCACGGTCAGCGGCCCGGCATAAGTCGTGCGGGTTTCCTGCACCACATCCTCGACGCTCGGCGCCGGGATCGTTTTGCTCGAGAGCAACACCAGATGGGTATAGACGGCCATCTTCGGCCGGGTCGCCGTGAAAACCTCGCCGGCTTCCGCCGGGGTCGTGTGGTGATGCACAATCAATTTGATGATCGGCACCCGCATCAGGTCCGGCTTGGCGGACGCGACTTCGTGCACCAGTACGTCGACGCCGCGGCCATATTTGATGACGTTGTCGTTCTTGCGGGTGTCGCCGGAGATCAGCACCGAGCGTCCCTTGTAGTCGATGCGATAGCCGACGGCGGGTTTGATCTCGTCGCCGTGATTGACGTCGAACGCCGTGACCTTCACGCCATCCTGATCGTAAACCACGCCGGCTGCCGCGAACTCGTCAACCTTGGTCTCGAAACCGATCACCGGTTTGACGTTGCCGTTTGCCTTGCCTTCGTCGAGGCGCGCCTTGATGTCGGACGCATAGGCCTTCTTCAAACCGTCGATCAGGTCTTGCGTCCCCACCGGACCGATCACGTGGAACGGGGCCTTGCGCTCGCCGAAGCCGCCGCCGAGCGCGCCGGTGAGCCACAAATCCGGCAGACCGACCGTGTGATCCGAATGGAAGTGCGTGAGAAACACCGCGTCGAGCGCGCCGGTCGGAATGCCGATCTGCCACAGCCGCACCGGCACGCCGCGTCCCGCATCGAACAGAAAACGATGGCTGCCGGCCTCGACCAGAGTCGACGGACCCCAGCGATCCATCAATGGCACCGGCGATCCCGTTCCGAGCAACACGACGCGCATGTCCGGCTCGGCCGCAACGGCCGTCAGCGGTGTCGCGAGCACACCAAGCGCTAACCCCGCCGCGCAGATCAAGCGGCGGCCTCGCGTCAGCGAAAGACGCGGCCCGGTGCTGAACAAGGATGCAAGCAGGCCGGCCGTCGGGTTCGATCGCATGCGCTATCCTCGTGTTCAAATATGAACTTGCAGTTCAATAATGGTCTGGAACGCGCGTGTTGTTGTCAAGGGCGCATTGGCTGCAAACGAATGCGATGGCGACAGAGAACGGTGCGGGCGATGACGCCAAGAGCATGTCTTGAAAGAATGTCCTGAAACTGCGGACCGGCACGCGCTTCATGACGGCGATGCCATGACGGTGAAGAGGATGGCTTCCACGCCTGCCGGCGCCACCCGACATTCACACTGCATTCAGACACGCGGAGCCAGCCTGACGACAGGGGCGCAACATGAGGTTGAATGATGAGTCTCGTTGTCAGGACGACGATCGCCGCGGCTGTCGCTTCTTTGATGCTGGTGGGCGCCGCGCTCGCGCAAACGTCGAACCCCGCACCGGCGATGGGCGCAACGGCGAAGCCGGCACGATCTGCCGCGTCGATCGAGTGCTCGAAGCAGGCGGATGCCAAGGGATTGCACGGCAAGGCGCGCAAGAAATTCCGCTCCGAATGCCGCAAGGGCGCCGCGAAGCCTCAATAGCAAGCCGCGCGACGGGAAAGGCCAATCGTCTGGCGGCCTTTCCCGCCCGTGCAGGATGCTGTCCCGCAGCGTGACGCGGGCCGTAAATTTGTCGCTAATTCTCAAGCCCCGTCGGCGAGGTAGCTAGGGAAGTTCCATCCCGCCTGCTACGCTCGCGTCATTGGCAAACGGGGGCGATCATGGGATTCGCGGACGCAGTCAGATCCTGTTTCGGCAAGTACGCAACATTTTCCGGTCGCGCGGCGCGCTCGGAGTTCTGGTACTGGACCCTGTTCTCGGTCATCGCGCAGATCGTCGCGGCCGTCATCGATGGCATTCTCGATCTCACGCTGATTGAAGCGATCCTGTCGCTGGCGCTGTTGTTGCCGTCATTGGCTGTTGCCGTGCGCCGCCTGCATGACATCGACCGCACCGGGTGGTGGATCCTGATCGCCTTCACCGGCATCGGCATCCTTCTGTTGCTCTACTGGGATTGCATGAAGGGCACGGATGGCCCCAACCGGTTTGGTCCTGACCCGCTCGCGGCCGGCTGAACCGGCCCCGCGCATCGGCTGACAGGCCCAAGCGTGTGTGCCGCACCGAGCGGCCGTGCATGTGTATTGACGGCCGCTCCGTCTGCCACCATCTTGCCGCATGGGCCGGGCAGATGTTCGTCCCAGGCCCGGTTCGATTTAAAGCGCGCGGAATGTTCGTTCGGCTGACCAAAATCGCACGATGGCGCATGGCGAGGTTACTCGCCGTGTTCTATGCGCTGTGCGTTCTTGCGCCGGCCGCCGCTTTTGCGTTTGGTGACGGCTCGCGCGCCGCGCATTGCCTGACCGAGTCCAGTCACCATGGTGTGCAGACGGTGCAGATGCAGGCCGCGCCGATGCACCAGCATGGCGATGGCGCGCTGCATACGCATCAGCCGCAGGTTGCCGATCATCACTCCAAAAGCGATCAAGGCAACCAGAAAGCCCCTGACGCTCAGTGCTGCGGTCTGATCTGCCTCACGGCGTTGCCCGCGACCGATATGACGGCTGCTGCTCCCGCTGTTCTGCGCGCGCCGGTGGTCCTCAGCCGGCCGGATGAGATCGCCGGCCAAAGCCCCGCCCGTCTCGATCGCCCCCCGAATTCCTTCGCTGCCGTCTGAGCCGACGCGCGTTGTCGCGCGTCTCGTTTCACGTCGTCAGTCGAGGTTTCCATGCTCGCATTGTTGTGCGAGGCGCCCGCCGTTGCGGCGGCCGCGCATCGCTCTGTCGTCCGGTCATCGCGCGCGTTGATCGGCATCGCCGCCGCCGTGCTGCTTGCCGGCTGCAACACCGTCCCTAGCGCGCCGCTCGCCGGTGCCGATCCGGCGGATGCCGCCGCGCCCGTGTCCGCCGTCCGTTCCAGCGCCGTCACCGCCGGCTATCTCAGCCTGCGGCCTGCCGTCCCCGCATCGTGGCGGCAGCAGAACGAGCGCGTGACACCCCGACCGAACAGCGAACGGTAGGAGTGTCATGCAGAACAACAGCAATCGACCGTCACGCAAGTGGCGGCGCGCGCTTCGCCCTGTCGCCATCGCGCTTCTGCCGATCGCGCTCTCCGGCTGCGCGGGCTTCTCCGAGGATCGCGGCATGATGCCGGTATCGCGCTTTGCCGCGGCGACACTCGACAAGGATGTCACGGTGATCCGCACGCCGGATGAGGCGGCTATGGTCCGGCAAACCGTCGACCGGCTGAAACGGCGGCCGTTGACGGCGAACAGCGCGGTGCAGATCGCGCTGCTCAACAACCGGCGCCTGCAGGCTGCTTACCATGAGTTGGCCATGGCCGAAGCGGAGCGGGTCGGCGACAGCTTGCCGCCCAATCCGAGCTTCTCGCTGTCGCGCATCGCCGGCGGCGGCGCATCGGAGCTGGAAGCGCAGGTGGCGCTCGATATCCTCGCTCTGGTGACGCTGCCGGCGCGCGCCGATCTCGCTGCGACTCGTTTCCGGCAGGCGCAGTTGCGCGCCATCGAGGAGACGTTGCGCACTGCCGCCGATGTCCGCCGCGCATATTACGCGGCGGTGAGTAACCGCGAACTGGTGACGTTGCTGCGACAGGCGGATGCGGCGGCGAAGACCACCGCGCAGTTGGCACACAAGCTCGGTGAGACCGGCGCGCTCAACAAGCTCGATCAGGCGCGCGAGCAGGTGTTCCACGCGGAAACCACAGCCGATCTCGCGACCGCGCGGCAACAGGCCGACAGCAGCCGCGAGGAACTGGCGCGGTTGCTCGGCTTCTGGGGCGCCGATCTCGATTTCAGGCTGCCGGAAACGCTGCCGGCTTTGCCGGCGCGGCCGGCGAGCCAGCCGTCGATCGAAGTCGAGGCGGTGTCGCGCCGGGTCGACCTGCAGATCGCCCGCACCGAACTCCAGGTGATGGCGAAAGTCTATGGGCTGACGCAGGCGACGCGCTTCATCAGTCTGCTCGACGTCGCCGGGCTGGCGAAGCGGAGCAAGGACAATGACGGCGGTATCCTGCGCGAGCGCGGCCTCGACATGCAGGTGCAGATCCCGTTGTTCGACTTCGGCGAGGTGCGTGTCCGGCAGGCGGAGGCAGCGTATATGGCCGCCGTCAACCGGCTGACCGATCGTGCGATCACCGTGCGTTCCGAGGCGCGCGACGCCTATCGCCGCTATCGCGCGAGCTACGACATCGCCCGGCACTATCAGCGGGAGATCATTCCGCTGCGCCAGATCATCACCGAGGAGAACCAGCTTCGGTTCAGCGCGATGCAGATCGACGTGTTCGCGCTGTTGCAGGAGGCGCGGCAGCGGATCGCGGCACTGCGGGCCGCGATCGAGGCCAAGCGCAGCTTCTGGTTCGCCCAGATCAATCTGCAAACCGTGGTGATCGGCGGCGGGACGGCCGCCGACACCCGCGACGTCGCCCGCGCCGGTGCTGGCGATGCGCCCGCTCATTAGGAAGGAGAACACGATGTTATCGCGACGAGGATTGATCGGCGGCGCGGCGATGCTCGCCAGCGCCGGCGCGATCAGCGGCCGCGCGCAGGCGGCGGCCATTCCCGAAGCCCCGATGATGGACAAGGCGGCGATGCAGCCGCCGCTCGTGCCGACGTCCGGCCCGGACTATCAGCCGGTGGTGACACTCAACGGCTGGACCCTGCCGTGGCGCATGAACGGCGAGTGGAAGGAATTCCATCTCGTCGCCGAACCGGTGGTGCGGGAATTTTCCGAAGGGATGAAGGTCAATCTGTGGGGCTACAACGGCCAGGCGCCGGGTCCGACCATCGAGGCGGTGGAGGGGGACAAGGTTCGCATCTTCGTCACCAACAAATTGCCGGAGCACACCACCGTGCACTGGCATGGTCTGATCCTGCCGAACGGCATGGATGGCGTCGGCGGGCTGACGCAGCCGCACATCAAGCCCGGCAAGACCTTCGTCTACGAGTTCGTGCTCACCAAGAGCGGCACGTTCATGTACCACCCGCACTCCGACGAGATGGTGCAGATGGCCATGGGCATGATGGGCATGTTCATCGTGCATCCGCGCGACCCGGCGTTCCGCCGCGTCGACCGCGACTTCGTCTTCGTCATGAGCACCTACAAGATCGATCCCGGCACCTATCTGCCGCAGGTCAACGAGATGACCGACTTCAACATGTGGACCTGGAACAGCCGCGTGTTTCCCGGCATCGATCCGCTGCCGGTGCGGCTCAACGACCGCGTGCGTATCCGTATCGGCAATCTGACCATGACCAATCATCCGATCCATCTGCATGGCCACAACTTCCATGTGACCGGCACGGATGGCGGCTGGGTGCCGGAGACGGCGTATTGGCCGGAGACCACCACCGACGTTCCGGTCGGCGCGGTGCGCAGCATCGATTTCGTGGCGGACAACCCGGGCGACTGGGCGTTTCACTGCCACAAGTCGCATCACACGATGAACGCCATGGGCCACGAGGTGCGCAACCTGATCGGCGTCAGCCGCAAGGATCTGGCGGCCGCGGTCAACGCGCTTGCGCCCGACGCCATGGTGATGGGGCACACCGGCATGGCCATGGGCGACATGGAGATGCCGGCGCCGGACAACACCCTGCCGATGATGACCGGCACCGGACAGTTCGGACCGATCGAGATGGGCGGCATGTTCACCACGGTCAAAATCCGCGAGGGATTGAAGCCCGGAGACTACGGCGATCCGGGGCCATACCGGCATCCGCCCGGCACCGTCGCCTACGAATTCAAGGGCGAACCGCCGCGACCCACACAACAGAAAACCGATGCGCCGTCATCGGCGCCCGCGCGCGCCGTCAAGCCGAACGCCAACACGCGTCACAACCACTGAGAGGAGAGACTCATGACCTATGGAAGAACATTGCTCGCTGCGCTGCTGCCGCTATGTCTCGCTACGCCGGTACTGGCGGCCGGAAGCGGCGACCACGCCCACGAAACCTTTTCCGCGGGCGAACCGGGTAATCCCAAGAAGCCGGCGCGGACGGTTCAGGTCGTCATGAAAGAGGGCGATGGGACGATGCTGTTCGTGCCGGCGCGCATCGAGGTGAAGCGCGGCGAGCAAATCCGCTTCCTGCTGCGCAACGGCGGCGCGCTCGATCACGAATTCGTTCTGGCGACCGCGCCGGAAAACCTGAAGCACGCCGAGGCGATGAAGAAGAATCCGGACATGGAGCACGACGATCCGAATGCGCGCCGTCTCGTACCGTCCGGCAAGGACGAGCTGGTGTGGCGGTTCACCAAAACCGGAACGTTCGAATATGGCTGTCTCATTCCCGGCCATCGTGAGGCGGGGATGATCGGCACCGTCGTTGTGAAGTGAAAGGAAGCATCATGAAACGGATCAAGAGCATGCTGATCATCGCGGCGGCCGTGCTGGTCGCCGGTGCCGCATCGGCGCAAAGCATCAACGGCGAGGTGCGCAAGATCGATGCCGCCGCCGGCAAGATCACGCTCAAGCACGGCCCGATCCCCTCAATCGAGATGGATGAGCCGATGACCATGGTGTTTCAGATGCAGGACGCCGCCGCGTTGAAACAGCTCAAGGTTGGCGACAAGGTCAAGTTCGACGCGGATCGGATCAACGGCAAGATCACCGTGACGAAAATCCAGAAGTCGCGTTAGCGTCGCTCGGTCGCGGGCGGATGTCGGTCCGCCCGCGATCACGCCGTCAAACCTTGCCGGTCGTCCCGGCCGGCACCTGGCTGTTGTACCAGTCGAGAATCTCCGCGCCGGTCCACATCACCACGCCGTCATGGCCGAGGATGTAGTCATACAGCGCCTCGAGATAGCGGATGCGGTGCGGCACGCCGGTCAGATACGGATGAATCGAGATGGCCATCACTCGCGGCGCTTTCGCTCCGTCGAGATAGAGCCGGTCGAAATGATCGCGTCCGCGCCGCAGCAACTCGTCCGAGGATTGCTGCTGCACCGCGCTGATGACCACGTCGTTGATCTCGACCGTATAGGGGACGGAAACGATGCGGCCCGCGCGCGTGCGCACCGGCACCGGCTGCTCGTCGAGCACCCAGTCGGCGACATATTCGATGCCGGCCTCGGCCAGCAGGTCGATGGTCTCGTCGGTCTCGGTCATGCCGGGGCTTTCCCAGCCGCGCGGCGGCTTGCCGGTGAAATCGGCGATAGCCTTGATGGTGTCGTCGATGGCGCGGCGCTGGTCGTCGAGCCGGTGCATCGGCTTCTGCTCGAAACCATGCCCCATGAAGTCCCACCCGGCGTCGCGCGCTGCTGCGCAGACTTCCGGATAGACGCGGCAGGCCGAGCCGTTGAGCGCGAAGGTCGCCTTCAGCCCGCGCGCGCCGAGCGCATCGACGAAACGCCAGAAACCGACGCGCATGCCGTATTCGTGCCAGGCCCAGTTCGGCACGTCCGGCAGCAGCGGCTGGCCCATCGGTGGCGGGATCACGGTGCGTGGCATCGGTGCCTGCGGATTCCAGTTTTCCACATTGACGATGGTCCACACCGCGACGCGCGCATCGCCCGGCAGTTTCAGTGCCGGTCGGTTGCGGATCGACTGATAGGGAATGCGGTCGCGGACGGTGGTGCCGATATTGTCTTGAGTCACGGAAAACGCTCCTGAATCGGCGCAAACGAGCGCCGTATCCGAAGTGTCGCATGCCGCGCGCGGCAATCAACCGGAGAGAATTGGATTTCCGTAGGGCGGGGCTCGATCGCGATCAGGCCGCGGGCGGGCTCGGATGCGGCACGCGGCTGACCAGCGCCGCGACCGCGCGGTGCAGATCGTTGGTGGTGAACGGCTTGCGCAGCAGCGGCACGGTGCCGTAGCGCAGGCCGAGATCGCGCGCATAGCCGCTGACGAACAGGAACGGGATGCCGCGCGTCATCAGCTTGTCGGCCACCGCGTCGGAGATCGCGCCGTCGATATTGATGTCGAGCACAGCGGCGTCGAGCCGCTCGCTGCCGGCAAGCTGGATCGCCGCCTTCAGGTTCTCCACCGGGCCGACCACCTGATAGCCGAAATCCTGCAGCGCATCTTCCAGCATGATCGCGACCAGCGGCTCGTCCTCGACCACCAGGACGCGCAGCGGCGCCAGCGCGGGCTCATCCATGAGGGGCTCGGGGATCATATCGGGCATCGGTCGGTCCGCCTGTCCGGTTCGCATTTTAGCGCGATTTCGCGCGACGGGAGCGGTTTTTTGGTATCGCGCCCGATGCGCGACAATGCCGCGGCGAGGGATCAGTTCCACCCAGAATCCGGTCGGGACCTCAGAGACAAGGGCTTAAATGTCGCGGGTGGCCGGCTTCTGGTAGGCAAAGCGCGCGCCGGCATAGGCGGTCAGGAGGCCGATCACCAGCGCGGTCAGGTTGGTTGCCACGTCGAGGCTGCCGCCGAGCCCGCCCGTCTTGCTCATCACGCCGGCAGCCGTGCAGACGGCGAGCACCAGCGCGATCAGCAGCCGTCGGGCGATGGTCGCGATCACGGCGCGGCTCCCGGCGGCTGCCGCGAGATAGCGGCCGCTGGCCCAGGCGCCGATGAAGCCGCCGAGCCCGATCGCCCACCACGCCAGCGCCGAGGTCACCTGCTGGCGGTCGGTCGGAAACATGCCGCGCAGCACGGCATCGAGCCCGGTGCCGGCCACCGTCAGCGCGATGTGCACCGCGAGTGCGGCGAGGATGCCGCAGGCGATGGTCGCGGCGTATTGCAGACGCTCGGTTTCGGTTTCCATCGGGTTCACCTTGTGGGCCTACCTTAGCAGACCGGGTGCCTGTCCGCAGCCGCCGCCTGCTTTGTCGTCGTTGCGTCGGGCTGCTATGGCAAGCTTCCGATCCGAAAGTCGCCAAAAATATCGCCCGAAATATCGCTCATGACATCGTCGATCGATCCGTCCACGAGCCCGCTGCTGACCGACCTCTATCAGCTCAACATGGTCCAGGCCTATCTGGATCGCGGTGAGACCGGCGAGGCGGTGTTCGAGTTCTTCCCGCGGCGGTTGCCGGCGCGGCGCGGCTTCCTGCTCGCGGCAGGGCTCGAGACGGCGCTGCACTTCATCGAGAACGCGCGCTTCCGTCCCGATGAAATCGCCTGGCTGGAGCAGACCGGCCGGTTCCGCCGGAACCTCCTCGACTTCCTGGCCAACTATCGCTTCACCGGCGATGTGCACGCGATCGCCGAAGGCACCGCGGTATTCGGTGAGGAGCCGATGCTGCGCGTCACCGCGCCGCTGCCGCAGGCGCAGTTGCTGGAAAGCAGGCTGGTCAACATCCTGCACTATCAGACCGTGGTGGCGAGCAAGGCCGCGCGCATGGTGCTGGCCGCGCCGGGCAAACTGCTGCTCGATTTCGGCATGCGTTCGGCGCACGGCGCGGAGGCCGGCCTGCTTGCAGCACGTGCGAGTTACATCGCCGGCTTCGCCGGTACGGCCACCGTGCTTGCCGGCTTGCAATTCGGCATTCCGGTCTTCGGCACCATGGCGCATTCCTACATTCTCGCTCACGACGACGAGATGCAGGCGTTCGAGGATTTCGCGCGCTCGCGGCCCGATAATCTGACGCTGCTGATCGACAGTTACGATACGCTCGCCGGTGCCCGCAAAGTCGTGGCGCTGGCGCAAAAGCTTGCGGCCGATGGCATCGTCGTGCGCGGCGTGCGCATCGACAGTGGTGATCTCATCGCGTCATCCAAGGAGGTCCGGCGGATTCTCGACGATGGCGGTCTGCGCGAGGTGCAGATCTTCGTCAGCGGTGGTATCGACGAGGATGTGCTCGCCTCCATGGCGAAAGCCGGCGCGCCGATCGGCGGATTCGGTATCGGCACCAATCTCACGGTCTCGAGCGATGCGCCGACGATCGACTGCGCCTACAAACTTCAGGAATATGCCGGTCTGGCGCGGCGCAAACGCTCGACCGGTAAGGAAACGTGGCCTGGACGCAAACAGGTCTGGCGTCAGTTCAGCGGCGAGGGCCGCATGATCGACGATGTGCTGTCGGTTGAGGGCGATACGCAGGATGGAACGCCGCTGGTCGTGCCGGTGATCAAGGCGGGGGAGCGGCTTGCGCCGCCGCCTGCGCTCGAAACGATCCGGCAGAAAGCCGCGACGACGCTTGCGGCGCTCCCGGAGCCGCTGCGGCGGCTCGATCCGGGTTTCCACTATCCGGTGACCCCGGCCGAGCCGCTCAGACAGCTTGCGGAGGCGGTGGACCGGCGCGGCCGATAGCGAAAGGCGTATCAGCGCCGGATCGGTGCGACGGGCGTGGAATCGGCGACGCGCGGCTGGCGGCGCGTCATCAAATTGTCGAGGCGC
The DNA here is from genome assembly GCA_019635575.1 of Pseudolabrys sp. GTDB lineage: Bacteria > Pseudomonadota > Alphaproteobacteria > Rhizobiales > Xanthobacteraceae > Pseudolabrys. Next base: position 14,063 of record JAHBZF010000081.1, read on the forward strand.
TCGCGCTCGCGCTCGAAGCTCGCCAGCACCGGGCCTTCCAGCACGCGACCGCGCGGCAGTTTGATGCGCATCGGGTCGACGAAGCGGCCGTTGATGCGGATCTCGTAGTGCACATGCGCGCCGGTGGAGAGGCCGGTCGAGCCGACGAAGCCGATCACCTGGCCCTGGCGCACGCGCTTGCCTTCGTCGATGCCGCGCGCGAACGCGGTCATGTGGCCGTAGGCGGTCTCGTAGCCATTGGCGTGGCGTAGCAGGATGAATTTGCCGTAGCCGGATTCCCAGCCGACCTTTTCGACCGTGCCGTTGCCGGACGCATAGATCGGTGTGCCGGTCGGCGCGGCCCAGTCCACGCCGGTGTGCATCTTGGTGTAACCGAGGATCGGATGATGCCGCACGCCGAACGGCGAGCGCATGATGCCGGAGGCGACGGGCTTGCGAACCAGGAACTTCTTCGCGCTCTTGCCGGTCTCGTCGTAGTAGTCGACCACGCCGTCGTCCGGCGACTGGTAGCGGTAGAAGCGTTTCACTTCGCCGCCGACCGACAGCGAGGCGAACAGCACGTCGCTGCGGGAATCCGCGGTGCCCGGCGTTTCGTCTTCGCCCGCGAACAGCACTTCGAACGAATCGCCCGGCTGGACGCGGCGCTGGAAATCGACGTCGTAGGAGTAGACGCGGATCATCTCGTCGACCACCGAGCGCGGTACCTGATTGCGCAGCGCCGTCTCGTAGATGCTCTGATAGAGCCGCACGCCGCTGCCGTCGTCGTTTTCGTCGTCCTCGCTGGCGCTGGCGATTTCGGTATTGGCGCTGCTGACGTCGACCGGCACGTATTGGCCGGTATCGGCGAGGGCGACGACGCCGTCGATGCCGGTATCGCTGGCAATCGTGACACGGACCGGATGCAGGCGCTGGTCGGTGCCGACCGGACCCGGCAGGATTTTCAATTTCTGCCCGTCTTTCAGGGCTTCCCGGCCGCGCGGCCCGAACGCGGCGATGATCGCCTTGATCTCGTCCGGGGTCGCGCCGGCATCGCGCAGCAGCCCGGCGATGGTGTCGGTGCGCTTGCAGATGACGATGCGTTCGCTGCTTGGATTGCCGCCGGTCGCCTCGTCTCTGGTCTTGGGCAGCAGCGTCACGTTTTCCGGAACGATGCGCGCCTCGAAGCCGGCATAAGGATCGTTCATCCGCGTGCTGGGTTCGACCGCGTAGGCGAGACGGATATTGCTGACGGCCTCGATCGACGCCAGTTCGGGTCCACGCGGCGTGCGTGTCGCGGTGCCGATCACGCTGGCGGCTTCACGCACGCGCGCCAGCACGTCCTCCTGCGCCGCGCGCGCGGCCACCTTCAGCCGCGGCAGGAGCGGCGACAGGTCACGCATCACGAACGCGACTTCCGCCTCGGGCTCGGCGGCCGCTGCCGGCGTCTCGTCGTTTTCGTTGCCGGATTCCGCCAGCAGGCGCTGCGGATTGAACGGCGGGATTTTCGCCGACACGTCCGATGTGGTGAGCGAGAGATTGCCGGAAATGCGTACCAGCGGCCGCACGCGCACCACTTCGTGGTTGCCGACGCGGGTCATGGTGGAAACGCGGATCATCTGTCGCGCGACGTTGGACTCGTTGCCGGTCGGCAGCCGGTCGCTCTTGCGCGCGCCGGTGTTGCGGTCGCTACCGGAGAGGGCGCCGCGCAAGGCGAGTTCGACCCGCTCGGGCAGCGACGCGAAATTGGTTTCGCCGAGGGAGGTGAACACCGCGCCGCCCATCAGCGCGGCGCCGCAAAGGCCGGTCAGGATCGTGCCGGACAGCCATTGCACCGAAACGCGGCGGCGATCGACCAGGCCGCCGTCTTCGCCATCCACCGAGAGTGGCGGCTCATTACCCAGTTCGACGGTGTCGGCGTCATGACCCTGACCGGAATGTCGGGGGCCGGAGTGTCGCGCGCTGGCTGACCTGCGTTGGTCCAACTTTGCCGTCCCCTGAGCCCGTCACGAGCGCGTTCGGTGGCGCGCGTGTGCCGCGCGAATCGTTTCGTCGGGCCCGTCCGGTCCCTGAATCGAGAGGTGGCACCATCGCCTCTGCGCCAGACGGCGTCAACGGCGCGACATGGGCGGCTCGCTCGGGAGGATTAACCCGGTGACGCGCGGTCCGGAGTGTCGAAAGGAGCCTTCCCGAAGCCGGGGGTGGGGCCTTGGGAAGAAAAAAAGGACGAGGAATATGGCGCCGGTGGGGCGCCATCCCTATATTTGACCTATCCGGCCGGGGTTTTTGGGCCGTTTCGGCCAAGTCATCCACCGCAGTGCAAAAAAGCATTTTTTGGGTGTTGACTTCCGGATCGGTCGCGACCTATAACCCGACCACTGGCGCGGCGCACTTCGCTTCGGCGAGGCGGCGCGCCTGTGAAGCTCATCACTGTCACAGTGAACCACAGCATCCGATAGTATATCGGGCGCTAGAGCTTCTTCGGCTCTTCGGTCTCCGGAGAGTTGGGCGCTGCCAGGTGCCCGGGCTGTTTGACAACTGAATCGGAAGAAAGAGAAACGTGGACGGCGGAGTTCTTGCGCGCCGTTGCCTCGGGAAGCGATTTCCGCAGGCATCGGTCGGAAGAGACATCGGCGGTCTGCGTTTAACAAAGGTACTATCGCTGATTTCGCAAGAAATCAGCGTGTGGACCTCGTCAAACGTGAACGATCAGCCGAGATCAATCTCATCCAACT
>JAHBZF010000082.1 GCA_019635575.1 Pseudolabrys sp.
GGACTTGCCGACGTTGGGCAGTCCGACGATGCCGCATTTGAAACCCATGTGATCCTCAATCTCTCATCTTCGTCATTGCGAGCGAAGCGAAGCAATCCAGATCTACAAAGAAGGAGCTGGATTGCTTCGGAGCTTACGCTCCTCGCAATGACGACGGCAGCACTCAGTTCTGTCCGCCACCGTTGTCCTCTTTGGCGCCGAATCCCCGCGCCTGCATCGCCAGATGCACCTTGTTCGCGAAGGTCGCATCCTGGCCGGCGACCAGCAGGCCCGCATGGTCGGCGACGATCTCGCACAGCGCGTCGACCCACGGCATCTCGCTCTTGGCGAAATCGCTCAGGACGTGGGCGTGCACCATCTCCTTCACGCCGGGATGGCCGACGCCGAGCCGCACCCGGCGATAGTCGTTGCCGACATGCGCGGAAATCGAGCGCAGACCGTTGTGTCCGGCGATGCCGCCGCCAAGCTTCACGCGAAGCTTCGCCGGCGGCAATTCGATCTCGTCGTGGAACACGGTGATGTCGCCGACGGCGATCTTGAAGAACTTCGCCGCCTCGCCCACCGCGTTACCCGACTCGTTCATGTAGGTCGCGGGCTTGAGCAGGATGACGCGCGCGCCGCCGAGCTGGCCTTCGGAGGTCTCGCCCTGAAAGCGACGGCGCCACGGTGCGAAACCGTGACGCCGCGCGATCTCGTCGACCGCCATGAACCCGATGTTGTGCCGGTTGCCCTGATACTTCGCGCCGGGATTCCCCAGTCCGACGAACAGGCGCATGGTGCAGGATTACTTCTTCTTGTCGCCACCGCCGGCGGGAGCCTTGGCGGCGCCGGCCGCCGGAGCCGCGGCGCCGGCCGCGGGCGCAGCCGCCGCAGGCGCACCGGCCGCGGGCGCAGCCGCCGCAGCCTTCTGCTCCTCGGCGTAGCCGGACGGCGGCACGACGGTGACCAGAGTCAGATCCTCGCGCAGCGCCTTCACGCCCTTCGGCAGTTCGACGTCGGCGAGGTGGATCGAGGAGTTGATCTCGAGCTTCGCCACGTCAACCGCGATGAACTGCGGAATGTGATCGGCATCCGCCTCGACCTCGACGGTATGGTTGACGATGTTCACCGTGCCGCCGCGCTTGACGCCCGGCGAGACGTCGGCGCCGGTGACGTGCAGCGGCACGCTGACGCGGATGGTGGCGCCCGCGCCGAGGCGCAGGAAATCGATGTGCAGCGGGAAGTCCTTCACCGGATCGAGCGAGAAGTCGCGCGGAATCACGCGGTGCTTCTTGCCGTCGAGCTCGATGTTGAAGATCGTGGTGAGGAAGTGGCCCGCGAAGATGCTCTGACGCGCATCCTTGTCGTCGAGCGAGATGGTCAGCGGGGGCTGGTTGTCACCATAGATCACGGCCGGGACACGGCCGGCGCGACGTTCAGCCCGGGCGGCCCCCTTGCCGGCCTTCGGACGAGCGGTCGCCTTCAATTCCTTGACGGTCGCCATTGTTGAGTTCCTTGAATCTTGAAAAGTGAAGGGCCGCGAAGCGGCCCGGTTCTGCGCCGCGACGAGCCTCCAGGGGTGCGGGGGCCGCGGACGTGGCGGGTTCTTAGCCGCAAAGGGCCGCAAAGACAAGGAAAGGCGCGCGCCGGAAGGCGGTTTTTGGCCGATCCGGCACCGACCCGCCGGCCGGACCGCGCCTTCCCCCCGCCTTGCCACCGCCGCCTGATCCCTAACGACTTGTTAAATCAAACCAATGCCTTGCACCGGCTTCCCCCGCCTGCCGTTAAGGACGCTCGTTAAGGGCCGGGAACCGTTTCTCGGCTATGGAACAGGGCAGGACCGCAACGCCCCCGCAAGAGAACAAGATGGCCGCCGCCCTGGCAGAAGATCCCCCCGCGACGCGACGCCTGCTGCTGGCCTCGGACGACGAGGCCCAGGCCGAGGAGCTGGCGCGCATCCTCGGCAATCTCGGCCGCGTCGAGAGCGTGTCGATTTTCGACCTGCCCGACCATCCGGCCAGCGACTTCTCCGGCGTGGTCGTCGACATCGACCTCACCTCGATCGCCGCCGTCCAGCGCGTCCGCGACAAGCTGACCGCCAAGGCCTACCAGATGATGCCGCGCCTGTTCGTGCTCGCCGGCGCGCTGCACCACGGCTCGACGCAGGCGTGGGCGCTCGGCGCCACCGACACCATCCAACGGCCGTTCGATCCGTCGAGCGTTCTGCATCGCATCCGCCAGGCTTTCTCCGAGACTGCGGAGGACGGGCGGACCGCCGACGAGCGCGTCCTCGGCAACGGCGTCGCCGCCGCGATGATGGTGATGGTGAAGATCTTTCACCGCCTGCCGGCCGGCATCCCCTTGACGCTCGAAGACGTGACGCAGGCGGAGACGCAGATCCTGCGCGCGCTGAAGCGCTGCTCGCTCCGGCAGTGGCTGCTCGCCGTCAGCAAGCATCACAAGCACAGCTACCGCCACACGCTCCACGTCACCGGCTACGCGGTCGCCTTCGCCCAGCACCTCGGCATGCGCGACGACGACCAGCGGCGGCTGGTGCGCGCGGCGCTGATCCACGACGTCGGCAAGGCGTTCATCCCGGTGGATATCCTCGACAAGACGGGCGCGCTGCCTGCGGAGGAGGAACGCGTCCTCACCGGACACACCCGCCTCGGCCACGACGCGCTGGCGCAGCAGGGCGGCTTCCCCGGCGAGATGCTGGACGTGGTGCTGCATCATCACGAGATGCTCGACGGCACCGGCTATCCCGACGGGCTGCGCGCCGAGCACATCAGCGACATCGTGCGCATCATCACGCTGGCGGACACCTACGCCTCGCTGCTGGAGGCCGATGCCGAGACACCGGCGATGACGCCGACGCAGGCGTTCTCGATCATGGAGCTGATGGCAGAGAAGCTCGACGGCGCGCTGTTGCAGGCGTTTCGGCCGGTGGCGTTCGGCGCCTGGCGCGAGCCGTCGTCGCGTGGCGGCAGCGCCAATTAGGCGGGCGATCTTTCCCCTATCGTCATTGCGAGCGAAGCGAAGCAATCCACACCGAGCGTGCCGCAAGCACAGACTGGATTGCTTCGTCGCTTCGCTCCTCGCAATGACGAGTTTACGACCTGATCTCTCCATTGTCATGGCCGGGCATAGCGTCATGGCCGGGCATAGCCGTTCGAAGAACGGCGTCGCTTCGCTCGCCTGTGTCCCGGCCATCCACGTCTTGTTTGAGGTTGCCTTGAGACGTGGATGCGCGGGTCAATGCCATGTGCTCGGGCCGACGAAGTCGGACCCGAGTACCGCACATGACGCCATCAATATCCGTTGACAGTCCGAAAGACCCCTTCGCATGACCGACACCACCGATGCGGAGCTGATCGAAGCCGGGCGCAAGCTGTTCGCCGGGGACTGGCGCTTCATCTGGGCGGCGCCGTCGATCGAGACGCTGCCGCCGATGCAGGGCATCGAGGTCGCCTTCGCCGGCCGCTCCAATGTCGGCAAGTCGAGCCTGATCAACGCGCTGACCGGCCGCAACGCGCTGGCGCGCACCTCGCACACGCCGGGCCGCACCCAGGAATTGATCTTCTTCGAGGGACCGAAGGACGGCGGGCTGCGGCTGGTCGACATGCCGGGCTACGGCTACGCCGCCGCGCCCAAGACCAAGGTCGCCTCATGGACCTCGCTGATCCACAAATTCCTCCAGGGCCGCGCCAGCCTCGCCCGGGTCTATGTGCTGATTGACGCACGTCATGGATTGAAGGACGTCGATACGGAAATCCTCAAGACCTTCGACAAGGCCGCGGTCAGCTACCAGGTGGTGCTGACCAAGGCCGACCAGGTGAAGAAAACCGAGCTGGAGGCGATCGTCGCCGCGACCGCAGCCGCGCTGTCCAAGCATCCCGCGGCTTTCCCCGAGGTGCTGGCGACGTCGTCGCGCACCGGCGCCGGAATGCCCGAACTGCGCGCGGCCATGATCCGACTGCTGAGGGAACGCAACCGATGACCGACAACCGAATTCTGCGGCCCGCGATCGTGCTGGCCGGCCTGATGGGCGCCGCCGGCGTCGCGCTGGCCGCGATCGCCGCCCACCTGCCGGACGCGGCGCAACTGGGAACGGCGTCGTCCATGCTGCTGTTTCATGCCGCCGCCGTGACCGGCGCGGCGCTGCTCACGGCCCACGGCCTGGTCCTGCGTCCTCTTGGCCTCGCCGCCACCTACGGCTTCATTCTCGGCAGCGCGCTGTTCGCCGGCGACCTCACGCTGCGGCAGTATACCGGCCAACGGCTGTTTCCCATGGCCGCGCCGACCGGCGGCTCGACCATGATCCTGAGCTGGCTCGCGCTGGCGCTTTCCGCCGCATGGCCGCGGCGCAAATAGGCCGGGTCGCGGCGCGCGCCGCCTGCTTTGCACCTTCCCGGCAATCGGCTAAACCCTCTTCGCCCGCGAGCGAACGAGACCGTCCATGATCGACATGCCGACCCATATCAGCCCCCAGGATCAGGCGCGCATCCTCGCGCAGGCGCTGCCGCACATGCAGCGCTATGACGACGAGATCGTCGTGGTGAAATACGGCGGTCATGCCATGGGCGACGAGCATCTGGCGCGGGAATTCGCCCGCGACATCGTGCTTTTGGAGCAGACCGCGATCAATCCGGTCGTGGTCCATGGCGGGGGCCCGCAGATCGGCCAGATGCTGGACAAGCTCGGCATCAAGTCCGAGTTCAAGGACGGCTTGCGCGTCACCGACCAGAAGACGGTCGAAGTCGTCGAGATGGTGCTCGCGGGCTCGATCAACAAGCAGATCGTCGGCTTCATCAACGAAGCGGGCGGCCGCGCCGTCGGCCTTTGCGGCAAAGACGGCAACATGGTGAAGGCGAAGAAGGTCACGCGCACCGTGGGCGACCCGGATTCCAACATCGAGAAGGTGGTCGACCTCGGCTTCGTCGGCGAGCCGGACAAGGTCGACGTCTCGCTGCTCCAGCAGATGCTCGGCCGCGAGATGATCCCGGTGCTGGCGCCGGTCGCGACCTCCGCCACCGGCGGCACCTTCAACGTCAACGCCGACACCTTCGCCGGCGCCATCGCCGGCGCGCTCAAGGCCAAGCGCCTGCTGCTGCTCACAGACGTGCCGGGCGTGCTCGACAAGTCGAAGAAGCTCATCCCGGAAATGTCGGTCGCCGATATCCGCCGGCTGATCGCCGACGGCACCATTTCCGGCGGCATGATTCCGAAGGTCGAGACCTGCATCTATGCGCTCGAAGCCGGCGTCGAAGGCGTCGTCATCATGGACGGCAAGGTGCCGCATGCGGTGCTGGTCGAACTGCTCACCGATGCCGGCGCCGGCACGCTGATTCACCGGTGATCAAACCAAGTCACGGAGAGAGGTGACAAACTCTTGAAAGACACGCCGCGCCGCTTCGATCACGTCGAGACCTGGGTGTTCGACCTCGACAACACGCTGTATCCGCATCACCTCAACCTCTGGCAGCAGGTGGACGAGCGGATCCGCAGCTACGTGTCGAACTATCTGAGCATCTCGCCCGAGGAGGCGTTCAAGCTGCAGAAGGACTATTATCGGCGTTACGGCACCACCATGCGCGGGCTGATCGCCGAGCACGGCATGTCGCCCGACGACTATCTCGACTATGTGCACAAGATCGACCACTCGCCGCTGACGCCCAATCCGGCGCTCGGCGACGCGCTGGAAAAGCTGCCCGGCCGCAAGCTCATCTTCACCAACGGCACGCGCCGCCACGCCGAGAACGTGATGAAGCGGCTGGAGATCGACCACCGGTTCGAGGACGTGTTCGACATCGTCGCCGGCGAGCTGGAGCCGAAGCCCTCGCAACTGAGCTACGACCGTTTCCTCGCCCGCCACGGCGTCGACGCGGCGAAGGCCGCGATGTTCGAGGATCTCGCCCGCAATCTCGAAGTGCCGCATGCGCTCGGCATGACCACCGTGCTGGTGGTGCCGGAAGGCGAGCGTGTGGTTTTGCGGGAAACATGGGAGCTGGAAGGCCAGGACGCGCCGCATATCGACCATCTCACCGAGAATCTGGTCGATTTCCTCACCCGCATCACCGAGCGCCGCTCCGCATAAGTTCATCACCTTGACTTCGGTAGAGCGCGCACAGACAACACAGCGACTTTCAGGGGATTTTCATGGCTGACCTTTCCAAGCTTGCCGCCACCATCGACGCCGCCTTCGAGAAGCGCGACGGCATCGGCCTCAAGACCAAGGGCCCGGTGCGCAAGGCGGTGGAAACCGCGCTCACCTTGCTCGACAGCGGCGAGGCCCGCGTTGCCGAGAAGCAGGCGGACGGCTCGTGGACCGTCAATCAGTGGCTCAAGAAGGCCGTGCTGCTGTCGTTCCGCCTCAACGACATGGGCGTGATCGCCGGCGGCCCCGGCAAGGCCGTGTGGTGGGACAAGGTCGATTCCAAGATGAAGGGCTGGACCGCGGCGAAATTCCGCAAGGCCGGCTTCCGCGCGGTGCCGGGCGCGGTGGTGCGCCGCTCCGCCTTCATCGCGCCGGGCGCGGTGCTGATGCCGTCCTTCGTCAATCTCGGCGCCCATGTCGGCGCGAACACCATGGTCGACACCTGGGCCACCGTCGGCTCCTGCGCGCAGATCGGCAAGAACGTGCATCTGTCCGGCGGCGTCGGCATCGGCGGCGTGCTGGAGCCGGTGCAGGCCGGCCCGGTGATCATCGAGGACAACTGCTTCATCGGCGCGCGCTCGGAAGTGGTCGAAGGCGTGATCGTGCGCGAAGGCTCCGTGCTCGGCATGGGCGTGTTCATCGGCCAGTCGACCAAGATCGTCGATCGCGCCACCGGGAAGATCTTCTACGGCGAAGTGCCGCCCTACTCCGTGGTCGTGTCCGGCACCCTGCCGGGCAGCAGCGCAGGCCCGAACCTCTATTGCGCCGTGATCGTCAAGCGCGTCGATGAGCGCACGCGCTCGAAGACCTCGATCAACGAACTGCTGCGGGATTGATCGACCGATCATGGCCGCCGATCCCGTCGCCATCACCGCCGATCTGATCCGCTGTCCGTCGGTGACGCCGGCGGAAGGCGGCGCGCTCGCCTATCTGGAGCGCGTCCTCGGCGGCGCCGGCTTCACCGTGCATCGCATGACGTTCTCGACGCCGGGCACGCCCGACGTGGAAAACTTCTATGCGCGGATCGGCACGCAAGGCCCGCATCTGATGTTCGCCGGCCATACCGACGTGGTGCCGGCCGGCGACGAGACCGGCTGGTCGCATCCGCCGTTCGGCGGCGACGTCGCCGGCGGCGAACTCTACGGCCGCGGCGCGGTGGACATGAAGGGCGGCATCGCCTGCAAGGTCGCCGCGGTGCTGGATTATCTCGCCGCGCACAGCGGCAAGCCCCGCGCCGACGGCACCGGCTCGATCTCGTTCCTGATCACCGGCGACGAGGAGAGCGTCGCCATCAACGGCACGCCGAAGCTGCTCGACTGGGTGAACGCACGCGGCGAGAAATTCGATCATTGCGTGCTCGGCGAGCCGAGCAATCAGGAAACGCTGGGCGACACCATCAAGATAGGCCGGCGTGGTTCGCTCAACGGCACCCTGATCGTCACCGGCAAGCAGGGTCACGTCGCCTATCCGCAGCGCGCCGACAATCCGGTGCGCGGCCTCGTCACCATTCTCGCCGCCATGAATGCCGAACCGCTCGACAGCGGCAGCGCGCATTTCCAGCCGTCGAATCTCGAATTCACCTCGGTCGATGTCGGCAACAAGACCGTCAACCTGATCCCCGGCGAGGCGCGGGCGCGCTTCAACATCCGCTTCAACGACTGCCACACCCTCGACTCGCTGAAGGCGCTGCTGCAACAGCGCGCCGAAAAGGCGGCGGGCGGCAAGATCAAATTCCGGTTCGAGTTCGAGCCGTCGAACGCCGCCGTGTTCCTCACCGCGCCGGGACCGTTCACCGATGTGGTGGTCAATGCGGTCGAGGCCGTCACCGGCCGCCGTCCGACGCTCTCGACCACCGGCGGCACGTCGGACGCGCGTTTCATCAAGGATTATTGCCAGGTGGTGGAATTCGGCCTGGTCGGCCAGACCATGCACCAGACCGACGAGCGCGTGCCGGTCGCCGATCTCACGGCGCTGACGAAGATCTACCGCAAGATCCTCGACGATTACTTCGCACAACCCGCCTCATCCTGAGGCGGCCTCGTTAATAGTCGACGCGCATCAGATAGAGGCCGTCCGGCGGCGCCACCGGGCCGCAGGCGGTGCGGTCCCGCGCCTCGAGCGCCGCGCGGATATCCGCGGCAGTCCACCGCCCGTCCCCCACCCATAAGAGCGAGCCGACCATCGAGCGCACCTGATTATGCAGAAACGACCGCGCCGACGCCTCGATCAGAACATTGTCGCCCTCGCGGCGCACGTCGAGGCGGTCGAGCGTCTTCAGTGGCGACTTCGCCTGACATTCGGTGCTGCGGAACGTGGTGAAGTCATGCTTGCCGGTGAGCTCCTGCGCGGCGGCGTGCATCGCTGTCTCATCGAGCCAGCGCGGCCAGCGCCAGGCAAGACCGGCTTCCAAGGTCAGGTCCGGACGCCGGGTAATAATGCGATAGAGATAATGCCGCTTCAGCGCCGAAAATCGCGCATCGAAATCGCCCGGCACATCTTCCGCCGCGAGCACGGCAACCGGATGCGGCCGCAGCTTCGCGGTGAGCCCGTCGCGCAGCACGTCGGTCCGCCACTCCTTGCTCAGATCGATATGCGCCACCTGTCCGCGCGCATGGACACCCGCGTCGGTGCGGCCGGCGCCGTTGACCGATGCTTTCTCGCCGGTGAGTGCGAACACCGCCTCGGTGAGCGCACCCTGCACGGTCAGCCCCTCGGCCTGGATCTGCCAGCCGAGAAACGGCGCGCCGTGATATTCGATGATGAGCTTGTAGCGCGGCATGGATCAACCCAGTTCGGAGAACGCACGGGGATAGATCAGGCGTCCAGTCGTGGGCGCGTCCGGGCACAAAGCCAGCGCCATGAAATGCGGCCCCGCATAGTCGCTGGCGAACGGCTCAGCCGCAGCAAGGTCAAATCCGAAGCGCGTATAGTAAGCGGGATCGCCGAGCACGAACACCAGCGCCTCTCCCTGTTGCCGCAGCCGTTCGAGGCTCGCGGCCATCAGCGCGCCGCCGATTCCGCTGCGTTGACGTGCGGGAGCAACAGCAAGCGGCGCCACGCCGGCAACCGGAATGCTGTGATCGTTCTGCATCAATTGCAGACGCGGACAGGTGACATAACCGGCAATCGCACCATCGGCCGCAACGGCAACCATCGCAAGAACGATGTCGTTGTCGGCGCGCAGCCGCGCCACGAGATCAGCTTCCACCAAACCAGCAAAAGCGGCGTTCAGCAGTTCCGTAATCCCGGCATGGTCACCGTGCTGCTCCGGCCGGATAACCACATCGGCGCGCGTCATGACAGCCGCGCGCCAGCCGCGATTGCATTGCCGCGCAGGAAGTCCCCGGCGCTCATCGGCTGCTTGCCGGCGCGCTGGACATTGAGCAGCCGCACCGCGCCGTCGCCGCAGGCGATCGTCAGCGCATCGTCGAGCACCGTGCCGGGCGCGTTGCTGCCGTCAGCCAGCGCCGCGCGCAGCACCTTCACCCGCACGCCGCCAAGATCGAACCACGCGCCGGGAAACGGCGAGAGGCCGCGGATATGATCGTGCACCACGCGCGCCGGCTTCGCCCAGTCGATCCGCGTTTCGGCGTTGGTGAGCTTCGCCGCATAGGTGGCGCCCTCAGCGGGCTGCGCCTTTTCCTGCAACGTGCCACGCTCCAGCGCGCCGAGCGCTCGCACCATCAGGTCAGCACCGAGCCGCGCCAGCGCATCGTGCAACTGCCCAGTGGTCGCGTCGGGACCGATCGGCATACGGTCGATCAGCACCATGTCGCCGGTGTCGAGACCTTCATCCATCTTCATGATGGTGACGCCGGTTTCGGTGTCGCCCGCCATCACCGCACGATGGATCGGCGCGGCGCCGCGCCAGCGCGGCAGCAGCGAAGCGTGCACGTTGAAGCAGCCGAGCGGCGGCGCATCGAGCACCGGCTTCGGCAGGATCATACCGTAAGCGACGACCACCGCCGCATCGACCGCGTTGTCACGCACCAGCGTCAGAAAGGCCGCCTGCGATTCCTCGGTCTTCAGCGTCACCGGCGTATAGACGGGAATGCCGAGCGCGTGCGCGGCGCGCGCCACCGGCGTCTCCTGCATATCCATGCCACGGCCTTTCGGCTTCGGCGTGCGGGTATAGACCGCCAGGACCTCATGGCCGCGGCCAGCGATCTCCATCAAGGTTGGAACCGCGAAGTCCGGTGTCCCCATGAAGATGAGGCGCATCAGACGACGTTCGCCTTTTTCTCCCGCGCCGGATGCGGATGGCCGTCGCGCTTCGCGGCCTTGGTGAACTTCTTCATCACCCGGTCGCGCTTGAGCTTGGAGATATGATCGATGAACAGCACGCCGTTGGTGTGGTCGATCTCGTGCTGAAGGCAGGTCGCCAGCAGTCCGGTCGCCTCGACCTCGCGCGGCTTGCCGTCGCGATCGAGATATTTGACCTTCACCGACCCCGGCCGTTCGACTTCTTCGTAGTATTCCGGGATCGACAGGCAGCCTTCCTCGTAGGTGCTCTTGTCCTCGGAGCTCCAGACGATTTCGGCATTGATGAAGACCTGCGGCTCCTTGGGATCGTCCTTCTTGGCGAGGTCCATGGTGATGACGCGCAGCGGCACGCCGATCTGGATCGCCGCGAGGCCGATGCCCGGCGCCTCGTACATGGTCTCGAACATGTCCTCGATCAGCGCCTTCAGATCTCCGTCGAACGCCTTGATGGGCTCGGAGACGAGGCGGAGCTTCTTGTCGGGAATGGAGAGAATGTCGCGAATGGCCATGCGCGGCGATGTAAGGATTTGAGCCGGACCGGTCAATCTGAACCTTGCTTCCTCGCCCTCCACGACTTGAGCCGTTGGCCTGTCTCGGCTAATGTTCCCTTTTTGTTCCAATCGCCCGAATCGCGATAAAAGGTCTCATGTCCGGCACGATGGCTCACACAATGTCCGATCCCGTCTTCCTCATCGGCGATTTGCCGATCAGCCTCGCCGCCCTGCTGGTCGCCGGGTTCGTGCTGGTGCTGATCGTGCTGACGGTGATCGCCGTGCTGGTAGCCCGCGCCGGCAAGCGGCGCGGCGTGGATGCGATCACGCAGGCGTTGCGCGCGGAAGAGATCGACCTGCGCATGGGCGACATCCACCGCCTCCAGGCGGAAGCCGCCGGCCGGCTGCACGCCATGCAGGAGGCGCTGTCGGCGCGGCAGGCGGAGTTGGCGCGGACCGTCAACGAACGACTCGACGCCGTGACCCTCAATCTCGGCCAGTCGATCCAAAGTACCACGAAGAACACCGTCGAGAACCTGCAGAAGCTCAACGAGCGGCTGGCGGTGATCGACACCGCGCAAAAGACCATCGCCGATCTGTCGCAGAAGACGATTCCCGATCTCGCCGCGCAGGTCGGCGCGTTGCAGGGCGTGCTGTCCAACAAGCAGACGCGCGGCGCGTTCGGCCAGGCGCAGCTCGAGGCGATCATCGCCGACGTGCTGCCGAAGGGGGCCTATGCGTTCCAGCACACGCTGTCGAACAACACGCGGCCGGACTGCGCGGTGTTCCTGCCGGACGCCGGCCCGCTGATCATCGACGCGAAATTCCCGCTGGAAGCGGTCAATGACCTGCGCGGCGCCGCGACCGATGACGAGCGCAAGCAGGCGATGCAGCGCGTGCGCCAGGACATCAACAAGCATGTGGGCGACATCGCCGGCAAATATCTGCTGCCGGGCGAGACGCAGGACATCGCGCTGATGTTCATCCCCTCGGAGTCGGTCTATGCCGAACTGCACGAGCGGTTCGAGGATGTGGTGCAGCGGGCACAACGCGCGCGGGTGATGATCGTCTCGCCGACCCTGATGGTGATGGCGATCCAGGTGATCAAGCAGATCCGTAAGGATGCGCAGATGCGCGAGGCGGCGGAACAGATCCGCAGCGAAGTCGGCAACATGATGAAGGACGTGCGCCTGCTCGGCGAGCGGGTGCGCAAACTGCAGCAGCATTTCGGCCAGACCGGCAAGGACATCGACGATATCCTCACCTCCGCCGGGCGGATCGAGAAGCGCGCCACGCGGATCGAGGGGCTGGAGTTCGATGAAGCGCCGTCCGCCGACGTCATCCCCTCGCCGCTGCCGCGCAAATTGAGCGCCGCCGAGTGAGCCCGTGCGTCGGCGACATCCGGGAGCGAGTTCTTAACCCGGTTTCGCTATGCCGTTCGCCACCCCGCGCCTGACCGGAGAACGCCTGTGAGCGCACCCTCGACGACCGCCAAAACCGCAAGTTGGATCGACGCGGTTGCGGTCTATGTGAAGCCGCGGGTGCTGATCGTCCTGCTGCTCGGCTTCGCCTCCGGCCTGCCGCTCGCGTTGTCCGGCTCGACCCTGTCGGTGTGGCTGGTCGAACGCGGCATCGACCTCGGCACCATCGGCCTGTTCTCGTTGGTCGGCCTGCCCTACACCTTCAAATTCATCTGGGCGCCGCTGATCGATGCGCTCGATATTCCGGTACTGTCGCGGCTGCTCGGCCGCCGGCGCGGCTGGCTCATCTTCTCGCAACTGCTGCTGGTGGTGGCGATCCTGTTCCTCGCGGTGCAGGATCCGACGCGCGCCATCGGCCTCGTCACCTTCGGCGCCGTGCTCGTCGCCGCCGCCTCGGCGACCCAGGACATCGTTATCGACGCCTTCCGCGTCGAAAGCCTCGCCACCGACGAACAGGCCGCCGGCATGGCCGGCTATGTCGCCGCCTATCGTATCGGCATGCTGGTGTCCGGCGCCGGCGTGCTGGTGCTGGTGGCGTGGCTGGAAAGCGCCGGCGTCGCGCGGGGCAGTGTCTGGATGTGGGGCTATGTCGGCGCCGCCGCGGCGATGATCGTCGGCATCATCGCCACCTTGCTGGCCACCGAGCCGCCCGCGCCCGACACGCCACGCGAGCAGGGCAATCCGCTGCATCGTGTCGTCACCACCGCGACCGGCGCGTTCGGCGAATTCCTCGCCCGCGACGCGGCGATCGCGATCCTGCTGTTCGTCGTCCTCTACAAGTTCTGCGATGCGTTCGCCGGCGCGCTGACCGCGCCGTTCGTCATCTCGATCGGGTTCGACAAGGCGACCTATGCCGCCGTGGTGAAAGGCGTCGGCCTCGCCGCCGCCCTGATCGGCGGCTTTGCCGGCGGCCTGATCGCGCGCGCGCTGCCGCTGTCCACCAGCCTGTGGGTCGGCGCGTTCCTGCAGATGGGCTCGAACCTGGTGTTCTGCTGGCTCGCCTGGGTCGGACCCAGTGTACCGGCGCTGACCTTGACGATCATTGTCGAGAATTTCACCGGCGCGATCGGCACGGTGATCTTCGTCGCGTATCTCTCCGCGCTGTGCGGCGACCGCGCCCACACCGCCACGCAATACGCGCTGCTGACCGCGCTCGCCGCGGTCGGCCGCACCGTGCTCGCCTCCGGCGGCGGCTATGTCGCTGAAGCGTCCGGCTGGACGGTGTTCTTCGCGATCACCGCCATTTCGGCGATCCCGAGCATGGCGCTGTTATGGTGGCTACAGATGCGGCGGCATTTCGCGACGCTGGAAAAGCCGAAGACTATGGTCTTAGCGGACGACTGATCTGTATCGGCCTCATGCTGAGGACGTCGATTCTCTATCCGTTCGTCCCCGCGAAAGCGGGGACCCACGCTTAAGACTGGATTCCCGCTTTCGCGGGAATGAACGGGGAGAGAGCGTGCCTCAAGCTAAAACGCATCATGCTCTAGAACAGCGTCCGCTGCCGCAACGCCGCCGACAGCGTGCCCTCATCAAGATAATCGAGCTCGCCTCCGACCGGCACGCCGTGCGCCAGCCGCGTCACCTTCACATCGGCGTTCTGCAACAGATCGGTGATGTAGTGCGCCGTGGTCTGGCCGTCGACGGTGGCGTTGAGCGCCAGCACGACCTCCTTCACCGCGTCGTCATGCGCGCGCGAGATCAGCGGATCGATGGCGAGATCGCTTGGGCCGACGCCGTCGAGCGGCGACAGCGTGCCGCCGAGCACATGATAGCGCGCATTGATCGCCTGCGCTCGCTCCAGCGCCCACAGGTCGGCCACATCGGCGACGACGACGATGATCGAGGGATCGCGGCGCGGATCGATGCACACGGTGCAGGGATCGCGGGTGTCGATATTGCCGCAGGTCTTGCAGACGACGATCTGCTCCATCGCCGTCTGCAACGCGGCGGTGAGCGGCGCCATCAGCGCCTCGCGCTTCTTGATGAGATGCAGCGCGGCGCGGCGCGCCGAGCGCGGGCCAAGACCCGGTAAGCGCGCCAGCAACTGGATAAGCCGTTCGATCTCCGGCCCGGCAACCGCCCGTGACATCAGCGCGAACCGTTTCCGCTCAGAACAGCTTGAGGCCGGGCGGCAGCGGCAGGCCGCCGGTCAGCGCTTTCATGCGCTCCTGCATCTCCGCCTCCGCCTTGCGGCGGGCATCGGCATGGGCGGTGACGATCAGATCCTCGAGGATTTCCGCTTCCTCGGGCTTCATCAACGACGGGTCGACCTTAATCGTCTTCATGTCGCCTTTCGCGTTCAGCGTCACGGTGACGAGGCCGCCGCCGGCAGCGCCGTCGACATGGACGTTTTCGAGTTCGGCCTGCAGCTCCTGTACTTTCGATTGCAGTTGCGCCGCCTGTTTCATCATGCCGAGAAAATCAGCCATCGGTATCCTCGTTCGTGTCCTCGGGCGGCAGGTCGACAATATCCGCCATGGGCGTCTGCGACGCCGGGGCCATCACGCCGACAATCTCCGCGCCGGGAAAGCGTTCCAGCACCGCCTGCACCAGCGGATCGCTGCGCACGCCACGCTTGAGCTCGACCTCACGCTCGCGCGCCTGGCTGTGCCGCGTCGGCTCACCCTGTTCGGAGGAGACGACCACCATCCAGCGTTTGCCGGTCCATTCCGGCAGCTTTTTCTGCAGATCCGTGATCAGGGAGCGGCTGACGCTGCGCTCCAGCGCGATCTCCAGCCGGCCGTCCTCGAAGCGGACGAGGCGCACGTCGCGCTCCAGCGCGAGCTTGGTGGTGATGTCGCGTTTGTCCGCGGCGAGCGCGATCAGCGCATCGAAACTCGGAACGGTAAGGGTCGGCGCGGCCGGAGCCGGCTGATGGATCGGATCGGCGGCCGGCTGAGCCAATGCCGCCCGTGGCGCGCCACGCGGCGCATCGTAACGCGGCGCGGCAGCGGATGCGTAGGAAGATGACAGGCCGCCAGCGCCGCCGTTCGACGGAGCGACCGAACGTCCGGACGTGGCAGGAGCCGCGCCGGTCGATGCTTCGCCGTTGCCGAGCGAACGGATCACCTCGTCGGGCGTCGGCAGATCGGCGGCATAAGCAAGCCGCGCCAACACCATCTCGGCGGCCACCACCGGCTTCGCCGCGCTCTGCGTCTCGGCGATGCCCTTGAGCAGCATCTGCCAGGTGCGCGACAACACGCGCATCGACAGCTTGGATGCAAACTCGCGGCCACGCACGCGCTCGGCTTCCGACAGCGACACATCGTCGGCCACCGCCGGCGTCACCTTCACGCGCGTAACGAAATGCGTGAAGTCGGCCAAATCCGTGAGCACCACCGCCGGATCGGCGCCGATGTCATATTGCTCGCGCAGTTCGGTCAGAGCGGCGGCGGTATCGCCGCGCATCAGCGCCTCGAACAGATCGACCACGCGCACGCGGTCCGCGAGACCGAGCATCTGCCGCACGTCTTCGGCCCGCACCGGCCCCGCCGCATGCGCGATTGCCTGATCGAGCAGCGACAGCGAATCGCGCACCGAGCCTTCGGCCGCACGCGCGATCAGCGCGAGCGCCGCCTGCTCCACCTCGACATTCTCTTTCTGCGCGATGTTTTCGAGATGCTTCACCAGCACCGCGCCGTCGACGCGCCGCAGGTCGAAACGCTGGCAACGCGACAGCACCGTCACCGGCACCTTGCGAATTTCTGTCGTGGCAAACACGAATTTGGCGTGCGGCGGCGGCTCCTCCAGCGTCTTCAGCAGCGCATTGAACGCCGCGCCGGAGAGCATGTGCACTTCGTCGAGGATGTAGACCTTGTAGCGTGCGGACACCGGCGCGTAGCGGATCGCGTCGTTGATCTGGCGCACGTCGTCGACGCCGTTATGCGACGCCGCGTCCATCTCCAGAACGTCGATGTGCCGGCTTTCCATGATCGCCTGATCGTGGACGCCGAGCACCGGCATGTGGATGGTCGGCCCTGTGACCGAACCGTCCGGCAATTCATAGTTGAGCGCGCGGGCGATGATGCGCGCGGTAGTGGTCTTGCCGACGCCACGGACGCCGGTGAGGATCCAGGCCTGCGGAATGCGGCCGCTCTCGAACGCATTCGAGAGGGTGCGGACCATGGCATCCTGACCGATCAGGTCATCAAAGCTGGCCGGGCGATATTTGCGCGCCAGAACGCGATACTCGCCCGCGTCGGCGGGGGCCACATCAGCCTGAATGCCGGTCTGATCGGCGGGCGTGCCGGCCTTGCTCATCCTGCCATCCGGATTCCGCGCTCCCGCGCGGACCCGGAAGACGCGGTCTGTGAAAAGGGTGGGAGGCTGACGAGCGACCCGAACCGGG
>JAHBZF010000083.1 GCA_019635575.1 Pseudolabrys sp.
GGCGGCGAAGATCCTCGAGACGGCGCAGAAAGAGAACGCCGACATGATCGGCCTGTCCGGCCTGATCACGCCGTCGCTCGACGAGATGTGCTTCGTCGCGGCGGAGATGGAGCGACAGGGTTTCGACAAGCCGCTTTTGATCGGCGGCGCGACCACGAGCCGCGTGCATACGGCGGTGAAAATCCATCCGAACTACCGGCGCGGGCAGGCGGTCTATGTGACCGATGCCAGCCGCGCGGTCGGCGTCGCGCAACAACTGCTGTCGGCGGAGACGCGGGCGAAATATGTGACCGATCTGCGGGCCGATTATGCGCGCATCGCTAACGCGCACGCCAAGGGCCAGGAGAAGAAGCAGCGGCTGACCTTGCGCGAGGCGCGGGCCAACGCGTTGCCGCTCGGCTTCACCGGCGCGGCGGAACCGACGCGGCCGACATTCCTCGGCACCCGGTCGCTGCAGAACTATTCGCTCGCCGATCTGGCACAGGTGATCGACTGGACTCCGTTCTTCTCCACCTGGGAGCTGACCGGGCAGTATCCGGCGATCCTCACCGACAGTCGTTACGGTCAGGCGGCGACGGCGTTGTTCAACGACGCACAGGCGATGCTGGAGAAGATCGTCGCCGAGAAATGGTTCACCGCCAACGCCGTGTTCGGCTTCTGGCCGGCGAACCGCGATGGTGACGATGTGGTCCTTTACACCGACGAGAGCCGGTCGAAGGAACTGACGCGCCTGCACACGCTTCGCCAGCAACTGACCAAACGCGACGGCAAGCACAACGCGGCGCTCGCCGACTTCGTCGCGCCGCGCGACGGCGGCGTGCCGGATTACGTTGGGGCGTTCGTCGTCACCGCCGGCATCGGCGAGGACGCGATCGCCGACCGGTTCAAGCATGCCAACGACGATTATTCGTCGATCCTGTGCAAGGCGCTGGCGGATCGTCTGGCGGAAGCCTTCGCGGAGCGGCTGCATCAGCGCGTGCGCACCGAGTTCTGGCGCTATGCGCCGGATGAAGCGCTCGCCAATGCTGATCTGATCGGTGAGAAATATCGCGGCATCCGTCCGGCGCCGGGTTATCCGGCGCAGCCCGACCACACCGAGAAGCGGACGATCTTCAGTCTGCTCGACGGCGAACGTGCGGCGGGCGTGACGCTGACCGAAAGCTGCGCCATGTGGCCGGGCTCCTCGGTGAGCGGGCTCTATTTCGCGCATCCCGACAGCTACTATTTCGGCGTCGGCAAGATCGAGCGCGATCAGGTCGAGGATTATGCGCGGCGCAAAGGCTGGACCATCGAGGAAGCCGAACGATGGCTCGCGCCGATTCTCAACTATGATCCCAACCTGCTGAACATTGTCGCGGCAGAATAGCGTTCTTCTGTTCGGGGATTGCTGCCCACCTTTGTTGCGATGCAAAGTCATGACGGTTTGACGCGGCGATTTTGATAGTGCCGCCGTGTCAAAGTCCGCTATGACATGCGCATAGAAACGTCACAGGTGGGGGATACGCGATGTCATTAGCTCTGCGTCTGCTGTCGGGTCTGGTGCTCGGCGCTTTGACTCTGGTTCCGACGCTTCAATCCGCTTCGGCACAATCGTCCTGGCCGTCGCGGCCGGTCCGGCTGATCCTGCCGCTCGGCGCCGGTTCCGGCGTCGATGTGACCGCACGTTTGATGGGCGAGCGCCTGTCGAAGATCTGGAATCAGCCGGTGGTGGTCGAAAACCGTCCGGGCGGCGACAGCATCATCGCCATGACCACGGTGATCAACGCCAACGATGATCATATGCTGCTGATGACGCCGGCGTCGTCGTTCACCGCGCATCCGTATCTGCACGATTCGCTGCCTTACAAGTTCAGCGACCTGAAGCCGATCGCGCGCGTGTCGAACACCATCGTCGTCGTCGCGGTGCCGGCGGAACTCGGCGCCAACTCGATCAAGGATCTCATCGAGAAAGTAAAGGCGCAGCCCGGCAAGCTGAACTGGGCGACGGCGACCGGTGCCAACGATCTGATGTTTCTCGGCTGGCTGAAGGCCGCCGGCCTCAACATGGTCAAGGTGCCGTACAAGAACACGGTCGATGCGGTGAGCGATCTCGCGCAGAACCGCATCCAGGCTTACGTCGCGGCTTATGCGATCGTGCGGCCGCGGGTGCAGGAAGGAAAAGTGAAGATCATCGCGCTGTCGAACACCAAGCGCGCGGCCAGCCTGCCCGATGTCCCGACCTCGGCCGAGCAGAACGCGCCTGAACTGACGCTCGACGGTCTGGTCGGCCTGTTCGGACCGAAGACCATGTCGGACGCGGTGCGCGACAAGATCGCGGCCGACGTGATTACGGTGATGAAGGAGCCGGACGTCGTCGCGCGTTTGACGCCGGGTGGTCAGACGGTCAGCCCCGGTTCGCCGAAGGAATTTGCCGATGAGATCAATAGCCAGCGCGAAACGGTGGCGAAGATCGGCGACGGTCTCGGCGTGAAGAAGGCGGCAGAATAACCGCCGGCGTGCTCAGTTATCGATGCGGAAAGGCCCCGCGGTGCGGGGCCTTTTTGTTGAAGAGCAAGGAATCCGGGACGCGTCATTTCCGGCTGAGATAGTCGGCCTCCGAGACGTGCTCCTGCCATGTGACCGGGGAGCCGTTGAGTGCTTCGGCGATGGCGATGTGCGTCATGGCGGTGCGGTCGGTCGCGCCGTGCCAATGCCGCTCGCCCGGCTCGAACCAGACGATATCGCCTGGGCGGATTTCCTCGACCGGGCCGCCCTCGCGCTGAATCCAGCCGAGGCCGGCGGTGACGATCAAGGTCTGCCCGAGCGGATGGGTGTGCCATGCGGTGCGCGCGCCGGGCTCGAAAGTGACGGTGGCGCCGCCGACGCGCGCCGGCTCAGTGGCTTGGAACGGAGCGTCGATCCGCACGGTGCCGGTGAACCAGTCCGCGGATCCTTTCACGGATGCCGCCGTTCCCGCTTTGGTGATTTTCATAGGCCGATCCTTTCGCGCTTTCGCCGAGCCAAATTCTGCTGCGGAGTGAACCGAGGCTACTCCTGCCGGTTCCCCGTAACCATTCATTCACCATAGAAAAATCGCGGCTTCGGCGTGCCGGTATCGTTGAGAAGGCGTTAAACGAATGCCTCGCATTTTCGGGGCATGTCGCGTGCAGTTCGCCGGTATCTGTTGAGTGCTGTGGCCATGCTGACGCTCGCTGCGTGCGGGCGCGGGATGGTGTCGTTCGAGGAGCGTCCGGCGTGGCGCGCCGAGGCCGAGCAGAGCTGTCTGAAATCCGGCGCGGTGAAGGTCTCGACCGCGGTCGCGCAGATGGACCCGATCACCGGTCCCGGCATGTGCGGCGCCGAGTTTCCGCTAAAGGTCGCCGCGCTCGGCAGCATGAATTCCGCCGTCGGCTATGCCGACGATCTGCGTCCGCCGGGCGCGATCCCGAGCGCCGCGCAGCCGCGCTGGCCGATCGCGCGCGCGCCGGCGAATGGTCCCTCGCAGAGCGGTTACGGATCGCAGGTGCTGCAGGCACCGGGCGGCGGCAATGCCGCGCTGTCCGCGAGCGGCGAGCCGATGGTGATCGCGCCGCCGCGTGGCAATTCCAATTTCCCCGAATACGGCAGCGTGCCGCCGCCCTCGGCGCGGCCGGGCTATGCGCCGGCCAATGCGCCGTTCGGTGCGCAGCCGGTGCGCGCGGCACCTCCGCCGGAACTTGAGCCCGAGGAAGACGACGACGTTCCGGACGATGCGATCCGGCCGGGGCAGGGATCCGCACCGGCGACACGGCCGGCTTATACGCCGCCCGCCGCCGCGTCGCCGCGCGTGCCGCAGATTCCGCAACTTGGCCCGCCGAAGGGACTCTATACCGGCAGCGCCACGCCGGTGGCCGTCACACCGGCCGCGACGCTTGCCTGCCCGATCGTGTCGGCGCTCGATCAGTGGGTCGCGAACACGGTGCAGCCTGCGGCGCATCGCTGGTTCGGTCAGCCGGTGGTCGAGATCAAGCAGATTTCCGCCTATTCCTGCCGTGGCATGAACGGGCAGCCCGGCGCGCGCATTTCCGAGCATGCGTTCGGCAACGCGCTCGACATCGCCGCTTTCGTGCTGGCTGATGGCCGCAAGATCACCGTGAAGAAAAACTGGAACGGCGCGCCGGACGAGCAGGCGTTCCTGCACGACGTACAGGGCGGCGCGTGCGAGACCTTCACGACGGTGCTCGCGCCCGGCTCGAACAAATATCACTACGACCACATCCATGTGGACCTGATGCGGCGTGCCAGCCGGCGTCTGATCTGCCAGCCGGCGGCGATCGATGGCCGCGTCGCCTTTGCGCGCGCGCAGAGCCGCTACGCTGGACGCGGCGCCGCCGATCCCGGCATCACCGGCTCCATCAAGCAGCTTGTTGAGAAATACGCGATCGCCGGCGAAGACGGTGTGTTCGACGATGACGATGAGCCGTCAGTGCCGAAGAAACGCGTCAGCCACCAGACCCGCAAATAGAATCAAGCCGGCGTCGCGGTTCGACTTGAACACGCGCAGGCACAGCGCCGGATCGTCGATATCGAGGCGTATCACCTGCCAGCCGAGATGCACGGCAAAGGCTGCCAGCGCGAGGCCCGAGATGATGCCGCCGCCTGCCATCCAGATCGCGATGCCGATCAGCGCGACCGCTGCGCTGTAGAACACCACAAGCATCTGTCGCGTCGTCTCGCCGAACAGCAGCGCGGTCGACTTGATGCCGATCAGCGCGTCGTCCTCGCGATCCTGATGCGCATAGATCGTGTCGTAGGCGATCACCCATGAGATCGAGCCGGCGTAGAGGATCAGCGCCGGCGCATCGAGGCGGCCGAACACGCAAGCCCAACCCTGCAGCGCGCCCCAGGAGAACGCGAGGCCGAGGCCGATCTGCGGCCAGTAGGTGACGCGCTTCATGAACGGGTAGACGGCGACGACGGCCAGCGAGGCGATGCCACAGGCGATCGCGAAGGCGTTGAACTGCAGCAGCACGACGAGGCCGACCAGCGCCTGTGCGATCAGCCACAGGTAGGCCTGCGTGACGCTGACCTGTCCGGACGGGATCGGCCGCGAGCGGGTGCGCTCGACGCTGCCGTCGAGATCGCGGTCGACAAGATCGTTCCAGGTGCAGCCGGCGCCGCGCATGGCGAACGCGCCGATGAAGAACAGGACCACCAGCCGCAGATCGACGTGCTGCCCTGCCGCGAGCGCGGCGATGCCGGCCGACCACCAGCACGGCATCAGCAGCAGCCAGGAACCGATCGGGCGATCGAGGCGCGAGAGGCGCAGATAAGGCCGTGCGGCCGCGGGGGCGAGGCTGTCGACCCAGTTGCCGGTCGCATCGGCGACGCGGCCGGCGCTCTCGGTCATTGGGTGCGGCCGAGCGGCGTGCCCGTCAGGGTGTCGAAAGTGCCGCGTCCGGTCCGGACGTTGCCGGAACTGGTGGTCGGCGCGCTCAACGCGTCGCTCAGGGTTGGCGCCGCCGGCCGTCCACCACCGCCGCCGCCGACGCCCCCTTGCGCGGCGACTTTGCAGACCTGGGTACGGATTTTCAGCGTCTGCTCGTGGTTCTTGCCGAGCTGGTCGACGATCTGCTGCGGAATGCCGCACCACGGGCCCTGATCCTTGGCGAATTTCACGAACTTGGCTTCGGACGTGACCATTTCCTTGAACAGACCGCAGGCTTCCTGTGGCGAAGCCTTGCGCTTGCTCGCCGCCTGGATCGCCGCGGCCCGTTTGGCGGTGGCGTCACGCAGCGACATGAATTCCTTGAGGCAGGGCGGCTGCTGGTCCGCTGGGGGCGGTCCGCCCTGCGCCTGAGGCGCGGGCGCTTGTGCCTGCGGGGCCGCCGCCGGGGCGGCCTGTTGCGCCGATGCCGGCATCATCGCCAGCGGCAGGGCCGCGGCGGTGAGCAGAAGGGCCGGAACAAGGCTCCGGGCAACGGTCATGGCAAATCCTTCCGATTCAAGGCTGTCAGCGGCCAATATAGCCGCAGATTGCTGGAACGGCAGCAGCCGATCACCGGTAGCAACCCGAGAAATCCGGCGAGAACGGGGCGGCGCGTCAATCTCTTGGCAGGTTGCGGGTGGCGCTCTATGCCTCACTGGCCGCGCCGTCGCCTGCGCCGGGATACCCGCAACGATCATCCACCTATGCCCCGATACGATTTCCGTAGCCCTCGTCTGTTCGTCGATGCGCCGCTCGGGGCAGGCGCGCTCGTGCCGTTGGCGCGCGAGCAGGCGCATTACCTGGGCAACGTCCTGCGGCTTGGCGCCGGCGATGCGGTGCTGGCGTTCAACGGCCGCGACGGCGAATGGCATGCGACGCTTGCCGGCGGCAAGAAGCTGTCCGGCCTCATCGTCTCCGAGCAAGCCCGGACGCAGCCGGCTGCCGGCGACGTGCATCTGCTGTTCGCGCCGCTCAAGCATGCGCGGCTCGATTACATGGTGCAGAAGGCGGTCGAGCTTGGCGCGTCGCGGCTGGTGCCGATCCTAACACGGCATACCCAGGTGGCGCGCGTCAATCTCGAGCGCATGCGTGCCAACGCGATCGAGGCCGCCGAACAGTGCGGCGTGCTCGCGGTGCCGGATGTCGCCGAGCCGGTGGCGTTCAGCGCGCTCGCGTTCGGGCCGGAGCGGCTGGTGGTGTTCTGCGACGAGGCGGCGGATGTCGCCGATCCGGTGACGGCGCTGCGTGCCGCGACGAACGCTTCGATGCCGCCGGTGGCGGTGGTGATCGGCCCGGAAGGCGGCTTTACCGAGGAGGAGCGGGCACAGTTGCTGCGCGCGCCTTCGGTGGTCCGGCTGGCGCTGGGTCCGCGCATCCTGCGCGCCGACACCGCGGCGGTCGCCGCGCTGACGGTGGTGCAGGCCGTATTGGGCGACTGGCGCGGGTAAACTGCGTCTGTTGGTTAGTTCAGCGTGTTGAGTAGCGGCGGCAAATTGCCGCGTGGCGTCATATCATCCCCCGTCCGGGGGATGCCATTGTGCTGGATTTTTCGTCTGTACTTTGAGAGTTTCGGACATCCGGCATGAGACGGATTGATGCATACAGATGTATCGCCAGATCGACTGTCTGCGGTCATCGGCAAAATCTATGATAGCGCGGTCGAGCCGGCGTCGTGGTCCGAGACTCTTGAGGCTTGCTGCGATCTGATCGGAGCGACGTTCGGCGCCATCAACCTGTACGATCTGGAAGGTCAGAAAAAGAACTATACCGCGCACTGGGGCGGCGATCCCTACTGGATCGAACTTCTGCATTCCAAATACGCCAAGTTGGATCCGTTCTGGGAAATCTATCCGACGTTTCAGGTCGGCGACGTCGCCAATACGGCAATACTGCTCAAGCGGTTGGGCGCTGAAGATGACGAAATTCGCCGGAGTCCGTTTTTTGCGGAATGGGCCGAGCCCGCAGGTTATCGCGATGTTGCTGCGGGCATTCTTTTGCGCAGTCCAACGCGCAGCGGAACATTTGAATTGCATACGCCGCCAACGCGCGATCTCGTCGGACCGAATGAGCTTGCAATAGTCGCTCTGCTCACTCCCCATATGCGCCGCGCCGCCACGATCAGTGACTTGCTGGATATGCGGTCACTTGCGACCGCCGCTTTCGAGGCAACGCTTGAAGCGCTCTCTGCGACCGTCATTCTGGTCGATGCCAACAGTTGCATTCTCTATTCCAACCCCTCCGCCCGAAGAATGCTAAGTACTGGCAACTTGATCTTTTCGCAGCGTGGCGTGTTGGCGACGCGAGAGATCAGCGCGACCGAAGCAATCAGGGCTGCGGTTGCCCGTTCTGCTTTGAACGAGAGCGCGCTTGGCTATGGTGGGATCGGGGTTCCGATCAAAAGCCACGATCCGCAAGTTGCCCCGCACTCCATCGCGCATGTGCTGCCGCTCAGATCGGGGACGTTGCGGCCTGACCTCGCGCTTGGTGCGGCGGCTGCCATATTCATCACGCCCTCGGTGGGGAATGCCGCGCCGCCGTTCGAGGTTCTGGCTGCGCTTTATGACCTCACGCCAACGGAAGCTCGTGTGATGATCGAGATCGCATCGGGGCGGAACCGCGCGGCCGCGGCAGCCGCCCTCGGCATCGCCGATTCAACCGTCAAAACTCATCTTGCCCGCGTGTTCGAGAAGACAAGAACCTCCGAGCAGCCGGAGTTGGCAAGGCTCGTGTCCAGCCTGGTATCGCCGGCGGCCGTTCGCGGCGGCTCTTGACGCAGATAGATCGCCGGATCGCTCTTTTTCTCTGGTCGTTTCCCGAAGCTGGCGTTGCTCGGCGGGTCGATCGAGCCTATGGCCCGAAACTGATATTCAGCCCGGCGCCGGCGTAATAGGAGGTCGTGGGATCGAACTTGATGCGCGCCGGAATGCCGGTCGCCGCGAAAGCCAGACTTTGCGGCGCTTCAATCCCCGGAACATCGCTGTCATAGTTGAGACCCACAAATCCCCTCGCCGTTACGCCAGGCATGAATCGGGCAGTCAATCTTGCTTCCAGATTGGCCAGAAGCGGCACCTTGCTTCTATCGTCCTGCATGGCGGACAGTCGCGGAACCGGCGCTCCGAACAGAGTCGACGAGTCCGCCGCCAACGAAGCGGAGCGATGCGCCAGGCCGATCGACCCCATCAATCCTGCGCTCAATCCATTCGCAAAGTCGTACCTTGTCTCGACCCCGAGTCTTGCTCCGACATCCGTCCATCTCAAAGCGGCGCTCATGTCGTATCCAACCATGGGATAGGGCGCGTCATTCACGAAGGTCTGCTGCGCAAGGCGCTGATGGGTCCTTCCGCGTCCTGCCAGCAGGGCAATCGATGGCGTTATTGTCCATGCACCGGACCTGAAATCGCTTTTTGCTTTGAGGTCGATATTCCATGCCGTGTAGTCGGATGAAAGCGTCGACCGGGTAAAACAGGTAGCTCCGCCGCATCCGAGGATTCCAAAAGCTACTCCGGTCAGGGGAAGCGCCGTGAGATTGACATTCGTGACGCGCGCACTCTCCGAATGACCCGTGCCCTTTGCGTTGACGTAGTTGGCGCCGAGCTCGATACGAACGTTAGATCCCCAGATTGACGAGAAAGTGCCTGGCGCGAAGAGATATCCAACCCCGCCGTTCACACCATATCCGTTCAGACGAGGGTCATGCTTTTCGCTGCCTCCTGGAGTCGCGGTGGCTGGCAGCAAGCCCTGAATCCCGAAGTTCACGACAGTTGGCAGACTGACCGATTGATACGAGCCATCAATCCACACATATGCACCGGCTGAATCAGCAAGACTTCCCCGGCGCAGGGTTTGCGCGACGGTTGGTTCTGCTGCCGTCGCCATTGCGATCAACGTTATGACGATGGCACCACCGCGTGTCATGACTTGAGCTCCGTCAGATGTGTCCTCTCGACGGAGTTAGCGCGCCGCGCCAAATGGTGCGTCCCCCGCGCGGCGGACAGCGAGACAGTTTCCCGCGTGTTGCGATCGTCGGATCACACCGGCAGGCAAGCGGGATTGGCTTGGTGTGTCCGCTGCGACGTGCATCCCCCATGCGGCGGACGACAGATGCACCTCAACCAAATTATCCTGACCATGAGGGGACACTGAATGGAGGAGACTATGCTGACCATCGCATGTGTCCGTCGCAAGATTATGATCTTGGCCGCCGTCCTCGCGACGGGCCTGCCGTTTCTCGATGTCGCGGAAGCGGGCAATGAGGGCAGGCCGCCAAAGATCGGAAGCTACCAGCATCCTCGCGGCAGCCACTATCAGGATCACCGTGGTGGTCACTATCAGGACCATCGCTCCGGGCATTACCAAGACCATCGCAACGATTCGAACGCGGGACGCCCGCCGCGTCCTCGTGATCCCGGCTATGAAAATCCCTACATGCCTGGCAGCACAGCGCGTCCGCCGCGCGGCCCGACGGTCACGTCCAGTGGAGCGGCAACGCCGCCGCGAGGCCCCACCGTGAGCGGGTCGAATCGTCCGTCCCCAAGCCGGCGTTAGAAATCCGCGGACGAGAAGCGTACGGATGCGGATCGTGGATGCGCTGGGGGATCAGTCCGTGTTGGATTCCGACGGGCGCGTCAGCGCCGTCTTGGATTCCGACAGACGCGTCAGCGCCGTCTTGGATTCCATGTGCAGCGGAAGCTGATGTAGTTGCCATAGCCGCGCACTTCGGCGGTCTTCACGGCGTATTTGCCGTAGCGCGCGCAGTGCTCCGCGGCCCAGTCCGGCGCGTAGGACCGCGCCTCCGGCGTCCACGGGATGATGCCGCCGGTGTCGTTACCGGTCAGGCCCGGTCCCGGACCGGCGCATGCCGTGAGCGACAAGGCGAGAGCGCCCAGAACCGCAAAAGACCATCGGTGCAGCATGACGAATCCGCCTGACAGAGAGGCGCGGGGCGAAGCACCCGCATGTGAGACGCAGCCTAACCATAGCCGCCGCATTCGGTCCATGCGCGAGCGGTCCGGGGAGGTGTGCCCATCCACAATGCGTCGTGCATGGTGTGCGAATCCGCGCGCCGCCGCGCATCCGGCTATGCTAGTCTGCCGCCAGTAAGACGGAGGAGAGTTCCATGCGGCTGTGGCGTCTGGTGAGTGGTGCAGTTCTGGGAGCGGTTCTGTTTGTGCTGCCGCAGGCCGTTCAACCCGCCTCTGCTGCCGGCGTTCTCGAGAAGCACATCTACATGACCGGGCCGCGCTATGACGGATTGCTGCCGGCCTGCGAGGAAGGTCTCAGCATCGTCAGCTCCCGCTTTGCCGAGAAGGAAAGCCGGTTCTGGAATTCCGACCTGCAGATTCTCGGTTACGAGCATGTGCGCGAAACCGCCTATCGGCCGTGGGCGGCCGACGCGATTCCGCGCCGTTACTGCTCCGCCCGCGCGCTGGTGTCGGATGGTCGCCGTCACACCGTCTATTACTCGATCGGTGAGGACACCGGCTTCCTCGGCGCCAGTTGGGGCGTCGATTTCTGCGTCGTCGGGCTGGACCGCAACATGGCCTACAACCCCGGCTGCAAGATGGCCCGCCCCTGACGGTGCAGGGTTGGTCTGCGGGTTTGTTCTTGAAATGTTCTTTTGAGCGTGCGACGCTGCGGCCGTTGAGGTTGCGGCGGGTGCTGCGCGTATTCGGGTGGCTGGGGGATTTGTCATGATGCGTTGGCTTTCTCGCGCCGTGGTGACGGCGACTGTCGCGCTTCTGTGGGGACATGCGGCGCTGGCCCAGCCCTATGGGCAGGACCGCCGGCAGAACGAGCCGGGCAAGTTCGATTTCTACGTGCTGGCCTTGTCGTGGTCGCCGTCATACTGCGAAGCGGCGAGCGAACGCGGCCGCGGCAACCGTACCGATCAGCAATGCGGCGCGCGGCCGTTCTCGTTTGTCGTGCATGGGCTGTGGCCGCAATACGAGCGTGGCTTCCCGCAATATTGTCAGGTGCCGGCGCCGCGGCTCAACCGGCAGATCGTCTCGAGCATGCTCGATCTGATGCCGAGCCCGAAGTTGATCTTCCATGAATGGGATACGCACGGCACCTGCTCGGGCCTGTCCGCCTCCGGTTATTTCGAGGGCGTGCGCAAGGCGCGCGCGGTGGTGAAAATCCCGGAGCGTTTCATCGATCTGCAGCAGCATACGACGGTGACGCCGGACGAGGTCGAGAAGGCTTTCATCACGGCCAATCCTGGTCTGCCGGCTGACGCGATCTCGGTGACGTGCGACTCGCGTCGTCTGAGCGAAGTACGGATCTGCATGAGCAAGGAGTTCGGTTTCCGCGCCTGTCCGGAGCAGGAGCGTCGCGCCTGCCGCCGCGACAAGCTGGTGATGCCGCCGGTGCGCGGCGGCTAAATCCAGCCTTGGCGCCGGTTGACCCGCCACGCGTCTCGGCTACACCGGCGCGATGAACTACCGTCACGTCTTTCACGCCGGCAATTTCGCGGATGTCATCAAGCACGCCGCGCTGGTGCGCATTCTGCTGTATCTCAACGCCAAGCCGGCGGCTTACCGGGTCATCGACACCCATGCCGGCGCCGGCCTCTACGATCTTGCTTCGGACGAGGCGCGGCGTGGCGCGGAATGGCAGGCCGGGATTGGGCGTGTCTTCGCCGCGCAGGCGTCGGGCGATTTGTCGGACGCGGTGGTGTCGCTGCTCGCGCCCTATCTTGACGCGGTGCGTGCGCTCAATCCGGCGGACCGGCTGACGCACTATCCCGGCTCGCCGCTGCTGGCGCGCGCGGTGATGCGTCCGCAGGATCGTCTGGTCGCCTGCGAGTTGGAGCCGCACGCGGCCGCGGCGCTTGCGCGGCATCTGCGCGATCCGCGCGTCAAAACCCTGACGATCGACGGCTGGACGGCGCTCACCGCGTATGTCCCGCCGGCCGAGCGGCGCGGCCTGGTTCTGGTCGATCCGCCGTTTGAGCAGCCCGACGAATTCGCCCGCCTTGCCGGGACCGTCGCCGAGGCACACCGGAAATGGGCCACCGGTTGCTACATGCTCTGGTATCCGATCAAGGACCGCACCGGCCCCGACCGGCTGGCCAAGGCGATCCGCCGCGCCGGCGCGGCCAAGGTGCTGCGGGCCGAATTGCTGGTGGCGCCCCCGGCCTCGGAGGGGCCTCTCGCCGGCTCCGGACTGATCATCATCAATCCGCCCTGGCCGCTGGAGGCCGAGTTGAAACTGCTGCTGCCGGCTCTGGCGCCGCTGCTGGCACGGGCCGGGTCGGCGGGTGGGCGCGGCATGTGGCGGCTCGACTGGCTGGCCTCGGAGGGGTGAGGCCGCGTCGCGCGGCGGGAATTCCGGCCTGGTGAAGAAACCGCTTCGCCCCGGAAAACCGGGGTATTCGGTGCCTCCGGCCGGCGGCGAAAAGTTCCGTCCGCGCTTCTCAGCGCCCTTGCATTGGTCTAGCCTTCGGTCCGCTGGTTTTGGCGTTCCGTCCCGGAGGGGGCGGCGGAGTGACGAAGGCTTGGCGTATCGGGCCAATCGCTGTTGCCGTTCTTCCGCTTCGAATGTCGATGCTGGCTCCGCTGTGGGAGCGGATGTCGATCGGAGCAGGGGAATTCCGGATGGCGCAGACGGGAATCGTAAAATTTTTCAACGGTGAGCGTGGCTACGGTTTCATCAAGCCGGACGACGGCGGGCGCGATGTGTTTGTGCACATCACCGCTGTGGAATCGGCGGGGCTGAAGTCGCTCAACGAAGGCCAGAAGATCAGCTTCGACGTCGAGCCCGACAAGAAGGGCAAGGGTCCGAAGGCCGTCAATCTGGTCGTTAGCGGCTAACCAACGTCCGGATACGCGCGGGCCGGTCCCGGCGCGACCGCGTCGCGGGCAGATCATGCCGGTGACATGAGCGCGCGGGTTGCGGCTGGTCTCGCCTGCTGTCACAACGCTTGCGCCCTCGTCGGACGTACTGCGCGGCATTGCCGTCGCGGTGCTGTCGCCGTGCTTCCGTCATTGTCCCTTCCGGAGATAATCCCGTCATGATGATCCTGCGTTCCGCGCCGCCGTCGCCGTTTGGCCGCAAGGCGCGCATCGCCGCCGCGGTGCTCGGTCTCGACAAGGAGGTCGACGTGCAGGCGACCGACACCAACGATCCGAACGACAGCGTGCGGCGGCAGAATCCGCTCGGAAAGATTCCGGTGCTGATCGCCGAAGACGGCGTCTGCTACTACGACTCGCGGGTGATCCTCGATTATCTCGATCTGCGCGCCGGCGGCGGCAAGATCGTGCCGGCCGAGCCGAAAGCGCGGCTCGCCGCCAATCTCCTGCAGGCGCTATGCGACGGCATCCTCGATGCGTCGATCCTGCAGATCTACGAAGCGCGCTTTCGGCCGCCGGAACAGCACGTGCGCAAGTGGCTCGACTACCAGGCCGAGAAGGTCGCGCGTGGGCTTGCGTCGCTGGAAGCCGCGCCGCCGGCGATCGATCCGATGCCCCATGTCGGGCAGATCACGCTGGCCTGCGCGCTCGGCTATCAGGATTTGCGCTTCAACGGCACATGGCGGCCGAACCATCCGCGGCTGGTCGCCTGGCTCGACCGGTTCGCGGCGCAGGTGCCGGCCTTCGAGGCGACGCGCTTCGTCGCCTGACGCGCGGTCATATCAGTTCAACAAAAAAGCCCCGGATTGCTCCGGGGCTTTTCGTTTCGATGACGCGAACGATCAGAAGCGATAGTTCAGACCGGCGCGCACGATGTTCGTGCTGAAGCGGCCACCACCGGTGAGCGCGCCCGGAGCGGTCGGCGCGTTGCCGAGGTCGACGTAGAGGTACTCGACCTTCGCCGTCCACGGGCCGGCAACGGCAAACTCGAGACCGCCGCCGAGCGTCCAGCCGGCGCGGGTGGTCGACGAATCGCCGAACACCGAGGTCGACTTCAGGTTGCCGTAGGCGAGACCGCCGGTGGCGTACAGCATCACCCGATCCCAGGCGTAGCCGAGACGGCCACGAACGGTGCCGAGATAGTTGTTCTTGGTGTCGATGTTACCCGCGAGCGGATCGACGCCCGAACCCTTGATGCTCGCCCAGTCGAGATCGGTCTCGAGACCGAACACGCCCTGGCCAGCCTGCCAGTTGTAGCCGAGCGTACCGCCGACGAGACCGCCGGTGGCGTTGCCGCCGTAACCCGAACGGCCGCCGAACGCGCCGCCGCCGTTGATACCGACGTAGAAGCCGGTCCAGTTGTACATCGGCGCGACATACGGAACAGCCTTGGTCGGCATCGGCCGACGCGACAGATCGGCCGCCGACGCAGCCGTCATACCGACAGCCATCGCAGCGATGCCGGCAGTGGCGAGAAGAAGCTTCTTCATACTGATACTCCCCTGAGTGCTTCGTGCGGGGTGCATGTGTCTCTGGTTTTGCGCCAGAGGCGTTTGCATCCTGCACTTGAAACGGCCGATGGCGTGCCGAACCGTCCGACCGCCTCATCAACTCGTGATGCTCTAAAGAGTTCCTGATTGTGGCTGAGAAGAGGCGAAATGCGTCTCAATTCCGCGGATGATTGGCGGGCGTTGCGGGGATGTCACACTCTGGAACCTCACGGTTTCGTGAGGCGAACAGCAAACACAAAAAATCCCCGGATGCGGTGTCCGGGGATTTTTCGTGTCGCGATAAGGCGAAAATCAGAAGTGATAGTTCACGCCGAACCGCAGCATACCAAAGTCGAGGGCGTTGTTCGTGCCGGTGACGGAATAGGTGCGGCTGTTGAAATCGACGTAGAGATATTCCGCTTTCGCAGTCCAGTTCGGCGTCAGGCCGACCTCGACGCCGCCGCCGACGGTCCAGCCGATCGTGGATTTCGATTCGGACAGTGCGAGGTTGTCAGCACGGACGCCGCCATAAGCGAGACCGAGCGTTGCGTAGAACAGGATGTTGTTCATCGCGTAACCGGCGCGACCGCGCAGCGTGCCGAACCACGGATTGGCGAACTTGAACGGGGTCTTCGTGTCGTCCGCGCCGCTGATCTGGATATCGGTTTCGCCGCCGAACACGAATTGCTGGTTCTGCCACTGATAACCGCCGGTGAGACCGCCGGCGATGCCGGACGGGCGGGTCGGATTGTTGGACACCGAGCCCCACTGATAGCCGAGCGTCGCGCCGACGTAGGCGCCGGCCCAGTTATAGACCGCCGGGT
This sequence comes from Pseudolabrys sp., assembly GCA_019635575.1. Classification (GTDB taxonomy): domain Bacteria; phylum Pseudomonadota; class Alphaproteobacteria; order Rhizobiales; family Xanthobacteraceae; genus Pseudolabrys. The sequence goes on from JAHBZF010000083.1 coordinate 15,611, forward strand.
TGGCCGGCGAATAGTAAGAGGCGCCTCCGCGCGGGAGGTCGGCCGCGCTGGCCGCGCCGGCAATCATCGACAGCGCAATCGCAGCGCCGGCGCCCATGAGCTTTTTCATCAGTCCCTCCACACAACACGCCCGCCGTGGCGGGGGTTCACAACGCGACGGCTTTCACGGTTAAGAAAGCGCGTCCAAAACGTGTGGGATTTATCGCGTTGTTGCGGTTAAGCGGGAATGAATCGCTCACCTTCGCGTGCCGCGTTTGCGCAGCGAAGAGTCGTTATCCCTAAGAAAGCCTTGTCACACCCGTCTTGCGGGTCTTGTCTGTTTACTATGCGTGGTGACGATGTGTTTACTATGATAAGAGGCATCGCCGCGCAGGCGGGCTGGACTATCGGCGCCGGCGCTATGTGCTGATGCTCAGTCGGAATTGTTGCAACAGGGATTTTTGATGCCGTCGTCGCCCGTCACCGAAGTTGCGCTCGTGACCGGCGGAGCGCGGCGGATCGGCGCCGCCATTGCCCGGTGTCTCGCGCGCGCAGGCTATCGCGTCGTCATTCATGTCAATCGCTCGCGCGACAGCGCGGAGGCGTTGCGCGGGGAGATTGCCGCTGCGGGCGGACAGGCCGCGGTCTGCGTCGCAGATCTCGCGCGCACGGATGATGTCGGTGCACTGATCGCGGCCGCGACGAAGCCGTTCGGCCCGCTGACGCTGCTCGTCAACAATGCCAGCGAATTCGAGAGCGACGAGATCGGCGCGCTCGACCCGGCGCGGTTCGATCGTGCGATGGCGATCAATCTGCGCGCGCCGCTGTTCCTGGCGGAGGCGTTCGCGCATCAGGCGACGGGCGAGGGCTGCATCATCAATCTGCTCGACCAGCGCGTATTCAAGCCGACGCCGCGTTTCGTCTCCTATGCCTTGAGCAAGTCGGCGCTGCACACGGCGACCGGGATGCTGGCACAGGCGCTGGCGCCCCGCATCCGTGTCAATGCGGTGGCGCCGGGGCCGGTCTTGCCGTCGCCGCGCCAGAGCGAGGCGGAGTTTGCCCGGCAGGCAGCCTC